>JAHDBB010000300.1 GCA_020630635.1 Chitinophagales bacterium | reverse complement strand
TTCTTAGTACCATTTTCGTACACTGACTATCGACTATCGACTATCGACTATCGACCAAAACCTCCCCTTTAAATTTCTCCAGATTTTTCAAAAAGGCTGCCGCTTTAAAGTTCGTCTCAATCAACTCCTTTTCAGGGTCAGATTCATATAACAAAGTCGCTCCACTACAATAAGTCAACAAACTATTTTTAACATGAGCTGTTCTAATCGTGATTCCTGTATTCAATTCACCATTAAATAAAAAGTATCCAATACAGCCACCATAATAACCCCTCGTATGTGTTTCGACAGCTTCTATCTCATTCATTGCCCGTACTTTGGGCGCACCCGTCAAAGTTCCTGCATTTAGACAAGCAATCAATGCATCAAATCCAATTTTATCCTCTTGTAATTGACCAGCCACTTGTGCGACTGTATGAATAACGGTGGCATACTTTTCGATGGTACGATAATGTTCGATTTCAACATTGGGCTTACAGACTTTCGATAAATCATTTCTACCCAAATCAATCAACATATCTAACTCCGATTTTTCTTTGGGATCATTAAGCAACTGCATCATATTGTGATGGTCTTCGATGACACTTTTCCCCCTTCCAATACTGCCCGAAATAGGTCGAAGAATGACCTTCCCATTTTCATAACGCACCATCACCTCTGGACTGGTTCCCAGTAAAACCTCATCCCCAAAATCAAAATGGAACATATAAGGCGAAGGATTGATTTGGCGATAATTTTCATAGATAGGAAGCGTATCACCTTCTAAAAGCGCACTAATTTTGCGACAAAAAACAACTTCCATCAATTCACCTTCCTTACAAAGTTGTCGTGCATGACTGACTTGATTTTTAAAAGTCTCATCATTGGGACTGATATTAATAAGGTCGATATTAGGAGCTTGGTAAGTATTGAGCGTGGCAGTTGCCAATTCTTCTGCCAATTTTTTAGCACTATCTTCTGCCTCTTTTTCCTCCTGTCGTATGCTGTAAATATCTGCTTGTTGGGTCAGGTGATTGAAGAATAAAATATTGTCAAAAAGGAACAAATGAAAGTCAGCCGTATCATTTTCTTTGATGTGATGAATGTCTTCATACAGATAAATAAAGTTGTAAGATAAAGCTCCATACAATCCAAAAAAGTTTCTATCTTCCATTTTAAACTCAATCAATAATTGTCGGATAACTTGCCCGATATTTTGACGATTAAAGCGTTCATGTTCTGCACCTTTAAAGGGAGCTTTAGGGATAACCAACGTGAGTTTCCCATTGCTTTGATTATCCACAAATTTAGAAAATTTTTCTTGCAAAAAATCAAAAAAGATGCGTCCTCTTTCATCCAATAACTGAATCGTACAATTTTCTTTTTTTCCCTTCAATTCCAAAATAGGATTGATACCAATCAATGATAAACGACTGGATTTATCTGCGGCATCAGTAGATTCAAAAACAAAGTTGGCTTGTTTGGTTTTGATGCGTTTGTAATAATACAAAGCATCTTTATAAGGTATGGGTAAAGTGTGATTATAGAATTTCATAGGTGGTTGATTTAAGATTTTTCAGCTTTCTGCTCGGCTTTTTTTAAAAAACTAAGCCATTTTTTGATATTTTCTTTTTGTTCTCGATAGGCTTTTGCGCCTCTAGTGACGGTTACAACACTACAATTTACCTTTTTGGCAACCTCTCTTTGAGAAAGTCCTTCTTCCAAAGCAGCCAAAATTTGCCAGCGTTCCAGAATCATTTCCTGTTCTTTTTCCGTAAGCGTAATATTGAGTAGCTCTAAAAACTCTTCTTCGCTCTTGACTTTCTTTAATATGATGTATAATGGATGCATAGTGTATCATTGTAACAGTACGGTGATACAAAGATAAAACAACTTTTGGGAAAGATGCAAATAAATTTTAAAAAATGATGAAATAGGGTAGGTAGGAGGGGAAGTGAAGAATTTTATTATTAATCAATCAAGTAATGCATATTATAACTAGTAACTTCAAACCCCAAACGCTCATATAACCGAAACGCCCGAGAGTTGTGTGCAAACACATGCAAGCCAATCTTGTGAACTCCCAAAGTCTTTAGTCGCTCTCGAATAATAGAAAAAGCATGAGTCCCAATTCCTTGATTTTGATATTCCTCTTCAATCTGTGCATCATAGATAAATGCATTTTGGAGATTATTCGGGTTTTGGTAAAACCAAAAAGCTCCAACCTGTTTTTCATCCAGAGAAATTTTCCAAAATATATGTCCTGCTGTTTTAAAACCATCTTTTAGTACATGATCAAATTGCTTCTGAGAATTAGTGCTGGCTTCCTCTTTCGTCCATCTACCACCTTTGATATTGGACTCTGCATATCCATCAACAGCATAACTCATATAATGGTCATAATCAGCTTGTGTAAAATCTTCGATTGTAACGTTCATAGAGCAAGTTAGTATTAATTGTTAATAATTGAAAGGCTTTCTTTATTAGGAGCGAAAGGTTCAATGCTTCGTCGTATTGGCAAGTCCCGCTATCCGTTCTCATGAATGCGCCAACGTTTTTTTAAGCCAACGCATTGCATTCATACCACTACTATCGGGGCTAGTTCGTTGAGGCTTCAACCTATAGTATCTGAACCGTTTTAGAATTTAAGATTTTGATATTAGAATTTAATTCATTCAGGGCTATTTTTGAAAGGACAGAACGTCTTAAAAATGTAGCAAAAACCAGACAGCAATTTGACAACTTTCACCAAGTACTGAACCAAAGTTGTCAAATTTGCTAGCACAAACCACAAAGACAGAAAAAATAAGGTAAATACCAAAACCAACTAGACCTGATAGCAGTGGTATTCGTGTAGAAGCGTTGGCTTAGGAAAACTTAGCCACACGAATAGGAACGGATAGCAGGGAGACCCGTCACGATGAAAGAGTAATAACCGTTCTCTCCAAAAAAATCAAGAAAAGAACGGCATTTATCATTTATAATTTACCATTCATAATTTAAATTATCTCCGCTTCTTCCTAAAATTATTACTACGTTTAGCCCGATTAGCCGAAGCCTTTTTCGTTTTAGGTTTACGTTTACGATAAGGTTTTTGAGAAGAAGACTTAGCCGACTTATCTTTTTCGGATTTGGTTTTAGGTTTACTATTAGATTCTGCTATCACTTTAGGTTCCGTACTTTTCTTTTCCACCTTTTTAGAATCATCCCGATTTTCTACAAACTCAAAGTCAATGGTTCTGTTGGTAAGATCCGTTGCGACCACAATGATTTTTACCTTATCTCCTAAACGATATTTTTTACCCGTTCTAAAACCGATAATCGCCATCGAATCTTCATCAAATAAGTATTTGTCACCAACTAAACTTTCGACTCTCACCAAACCTTCACAATAGTTTTCTTCACATTCGACAAACAAACCGTAGCTTTGAACACCAGAAATACTGCCCTCAAAATGTTCGCCTAAACGCTCTGACATATATTCCACTTGTTTGAACTTGGTAGAGTCTCGTTCAGCACGTAAAGCAGATCGTTCCATCATAGAAGATTGCTTGGCTTTTTGATCCAAATCATCTTTGTCCATATAAGGTTGACCATCCAACATGTCTTGCAATAATCGGTGAACAAGAACATCGGGATACCGTCGAATAGGAGAGGTGAAGTGCGTGTAATGCTCAAACGTTAATCCATAGTGACCGATGTTTTGAGTCGTATATTCCGCCTTTGCCATAGAGCGAATCGCCAAAATTTGAATGAGACTTTGTTCGGGTTTTCCTTTGACACGACCCAAAATTTGGTTAATGGATTGACGGGTTACTTTGGGATTGTCAGACTTTAGATGATGTCCAAACTTAGCTGCCATACTTCCAAACTTGTCTAGTTTCTCATCGGATGGAACATCGTGTGTTCGATAAATACCAGGTGCTTTTTTATTATGGTGAACATAGTTGGAGAAATAAGTAGCAACTGCTTCATTGGCAAGCAACATATAATCCTCAATCAAACGATTGGCATCTTTTTGTACCTTTAGAATGACCTCAACAGGGCGATTTTTTTCATCTAATCTAAAGCGAACTTCTGGACGTTCAAAACGCAAAGCACCATTATTTTCTCGTCTTTCTCGAATCTTGGTAGAAAGATCAAATAACTTCAACATCTCTTTAGAATAGTCCCCTTTTCCTGTCTCAATAACCTCTTGTGCCTCTTCATAATTGAAACGACGATCAGAATGAATAACAGTTCTTGCAAACTTTTTGTTAATAATATTGGCATCGTCATCTAACTCAAAAATAGCCGAAAAACACAGCTTATCTTCATTGGGACGCAAAGAGCAAATAATATTGGAAAGTCGTTCTGGAAACATCGGTAAAACCCGATCTACCAAATAAACAGATGTACCTCGCTTTAGAGCTTCTTTATCCACTATCGTATTGGGTTTGACATAGTGTGTCACATCGGCAATATGAACCCCTACTTCCCAATTGCCATTTTTTAATTTTTTGAGAGAAAGGGCATCATCAAAATCCTTTGCATCATGTGGGTCAATCGTAAAAGTAGGAACGCCTCTAAAATCAACTCTTTCGTCAATTACTTCTTGAGGAATTTCTACGGGAATTTCACTAACAAATTTTCGGACTTTTCGAGGAAAATTCAAACGAAAACCGTTTTCGACCAAAATCGCTTCCATTTCGACATCATGCTCGCCTGGCTCTCCCAAGACTTTGACAACATGAGCATAAGGACTTTTTTGACCTTGAGGCCAAGCCAATATTTCTGCTAAAACCTTATCGCCTTCTTTCGCACCATTTAAGTTTTTGAGCTTAATATAAAAATCAACAGGAACCCCTTTATTGGAAGGAAGGAAAAAAGCAAAATTGGGGTTCATCGAAATGGTGCCTGTAAATGTTTCTTGGCGGCGCTCCATAATCTCTACGATTTCACCCTCTCGTTTACCATTGAGTCGAGTTTTCGTTACTCGTACTTTTACACGATCACCATTAAAAGCCTGATTGGTCGAACCTGATTGTACATAAATATCGCTCAAGTCATCATTGGTGATAATGTAGGCAGCACCAGAACTAGTCATATCCACGATTCCTTCCAAGACTCTAGAAGAGCGTCCCGAAGAACTGCGGCGATTTTGCAAATTATAATGTTTGCCCTCAATTTTAGGACTAATTTTTTTGGCTTGAACCAACTTATGAAGGATAGCTAATACATCCGCTTTTTGAAGTTTCTCTTGTTGAATTTTCTTAAAAATCTGTTTAGGAGTAAAACCAACATTTGGATTGTTAAAAAATATATTTTCTATTTTGCTACTTAAAGATTTTTTCTTATTCTTTGATTTCTTCAATGTTATAAATTTAAATAATGATAAAATATATCAATAGACGACTTAAACCACTTTTAGTTGGTGGTGAAAATGATACAGGTAGGAACAGAATGATTGGCAGGATGGAAGCGCAAGTTACACAAGTCTAAACAATTTCTAATAATAATCGTTCCAAAAAATGGTATCCTTTTTTATTATATGCTAATTTTTGTTAATAAAGTAATGCCTAATTAATAATAGCTTAAAACAATCAATATACACAAAAAAATAACTAAACGAATGTAACCATCTTACGCCTTCTAACGTACTTATGTAGACATAAGTTAAAATTTGTATGTCGATTTTCTCTAAAGTTATCTTCCTTCTTTTTATTCTACCTACAAGTATTCTCCAAGCACAAGTTATTTTACAATTAGAGACTACCTTAGAAGAGGAAAAATATTGTGCCAAGATACTTCTTTATACTGATGGTATAAGTGAGCCAATTGGTACTTCTTCTTTCTTTTTACGATATAATGCTGCTGCTTTGAATTTTGAAAGTTATGAATCCTTTGTTTTTGACAACCATTATACATGTCAAAAAGGATTAATTGCTTATACAGATCATGCCATAGATGCTTCCAATGATGGATTATTAAGTATCACAATTGAATTGACAGATCCAGAAATTGCTTGTCCCAAATTAGGAAAAATTCCCACAGTGGTTGCACAAGTTTGCTTTGAAGTAGAAGATTGCACACAGACCAGTAATTTGTATTTTGATGAGCGATTGACAAGCATTAATAAAATACCTCCAACCTTTGAAATTTTTGAAATTATAGAGCTGGTAAATGCAAACGATAGACTAGATAATCCGTAAATAAATTATCATAAATTATATGTGTTTGGTGCGAAAAAAGGACTTTTACCACCCAAAAGTCATCAATAAACAAGCTTCTTTGAAAAGAAAATGACAGTTAAACCATACGTTGTTATTTGGAATATATTTTAAATTTTATTATAAAAAAATGCAACTTGTAAATTTTACTTCCGTATAAATAAACAAATACTTAAAGACAACACATTCCTTCCAATTTACTCTCCTTCTTCAATCTGTAATTTTCAATAACAACAATGAAATCAATAATAACTAACATTTTGTTTTTATTAGTTTTAAGTTCCACCATTTTCGCCCAAGAAGCCAATATTCGATTCAATACAGACGTAAATTGTGACAAACAAGAATACTGTGTAACTTTACAAATAAAATCAACAGACGGCTTACCTTTCGAGTTAGGAACCTCCACTCTCTATTTCAATTACAATGAAAAAGCATTAAGCCTCAAATCATTCACACCCCACCATTTCGATATAAGTGACAAATGTGTATTAGATGTGGTTGCAGCTTATGACAGACAACAATACGATGCAAGTCATGCTGGAATCATCAATACGACTTTATCACTCAAACAACCTGAAGAAGTTTGCCCTTCTATTGGTGATGAATACATGGATATTTCTACTTTTTGTTTCAATATCACAGACCCCACCCAAAGTTCTCAATTGAGTTTCAACCAAGAATTGACCAACTTCAATGAAGGTGAACAAAACATTGTTTTGATGGATTTTGTAAGATACAATGACAAAAATGATGATCTTTCTTGTCAAAAAACATTAGAAGATTTAAGTGCATTTGTATCTCAAAACAATCCAGTCAATACCATTTCAAATGTAGAATTGGATACACAACAAGAAGGTCAATGGGAGATTTTTGTATTTGATTTGGCAGGAAAAAAAGTCGCTCAAACAACGGAGAGCATCATCAATGGAATCAACAATCTTTCAATAGATATGACCCAGTATGCAAAAGGAATGTATGTAATTACCGCTACCAACGGCATCGAACAACATTCTACAAAAGTAATAAAAAAATAATAGAGCAATAATTCGTTTCTCATTTGCCCTATCCCTTCCCCATTCTCGATTTAATAGCTTCGTTTTATAATCAGTTTTTTTAGTTAGTGTTAGTAAAGGTCCCAAATCTTTTTTGGGACTTTTTTTATTTTTAGGAGCGAAAGGTTGAGTACTTCGTCGTAACAGAAAGTCCCGCTATCCGTTCCTATGAATGCAGCCAAATTTTAGGTAGCCACCGCTTCTACATTCATACCACTACTATCGGGGCTAGTTGGTTGAGGTCTGGACTTCTTAGTATCAGAAGTTATGACGATTGATGATTCATTAATCGAAAACTTAGCACGAAAAGAACCGAAACGTTCCCCTTCCGTCCCTTTTTAAAACGTCCCGTCGTCCCAAAAAGCACGAACAGAACCGAAACGTCCCCTTCCGTCCCTTTTTAAAACGTCCCGTCGTCC
>JAHDBB010000299.1:6456-7662 GCA_020630635.1 Chitinophagales bacterium | reverse complement strand
CAACTATCGACTATGGACTGAAAAACTATCGACTTTAAAACCTTTCTCTCCTAAAAAAATAAAGACAACGGAAAAGCAAACACTATGATTTTAGTGACAGGCGGTACAGGTTTTTTGGGATTTCATCTGTTGCAAAAATTATTGGAATCTCCTGAACGAATTCGAGCAACTTATCGCTCTACGAGTGATCCTCGTATCCGCCAACGACTGTCTGGAAATATCGAATGGGTGGAAGCGGATGTGTTGGATGTCTTTGCGTTGGAAGATGCGATGCAAGATGTGCAAAAGGTCTATCATTGTGCGGCAGTGGTTTCGTTTGCGCCAAGTAAGCGAAAAATCATGCACCAAATCAATGTCGAGGGGACAGCAAATGTGGTGAATACAGCATTGGAAACAGGCGTTGAAAAATTGTTGCATGTGAGTTCAGTGGCAGCTTTGGGACGAAAACCGAATCACATCCATGTCGATGAAAATATTGAGTGGGAAAAGAGTCCAAATAATTCGGCTTATGCTAAAAGTAAGTATGCAGCGGAAATGGAGATTTGGCGTGGAATGGCGGAGGGTCTTAATACGGTCATGGTCAATCCATCCATTATTTTGGGTCCCTGGGATTGGGATACGGGATCGGCTGCTTTCTTTAAACGGGCTTGGAATAACGCTCGTTTTTATACGGATGGTGTCAAGGGATTTGTGGATGTGGACGATGTGGTGAAGGCGATGATTGACTTGATGGAAAGTGATATTCACAGCCAACGATTTATCCTCAATTCTGAAAATCTCTCCTTTAAGCAGCTCTTCGATTGGCTCGCTCAATATCTTAATAAAAAACCGCCTCCTTATCGGGCTGGTAAGTTTTTATCGGCTTTGGTTTGGCGACTGGAAGCCTTGCGTTCGCTTTTTACAGGCAAAGATCCATTGATTACGAAAGAGACTGCTCGTACTGCAAATACGCATTATGAATATGATAACTCGAAGTTTTTGGAGGTTTTTCCTGACTTCCAATTTACGCCTATTGAGGAATGTGTACAGCGGGTGAGTCGGATTTTTTTGCAGGAACTTCACGTTAAAGAATGAAATAAGGTCTGTTTTTCGGCTCGCTTTGTGGCTTCATCCTAAAGAATGAAGTAATGTCTGTTTTTCGGCTCGCTTCCTGGCTTCATCCTAAAGAATGAAGTAATGTCTGTTTTTCGGCTCGCTTCCTGGCTT
>JAHDBB010000299.1:0-6356 GCA_020630635.1 Chitinophagales bacterium | reverse complement strand
AAGTAAAGTCTGTTTTTCGGTTCGCTTCGTGGCTTCATCCTAAAGAATGAAGTAATGTCTGTTCTTAGGAGCGAAGGGTTTGTCTTTCATCGTTACGGAAAGTCCTGCTATCCGTTCCTATGAATGCAGCCAACGTTTTAGGTAGCCAACGCTTTTGCATTCATACCACTTCTATCAGGGCTATTTTCAAGAGACAGAACGCATGGTAACTGAACCAATTTAGAATTTAATTCATGGACATCCATCCATATTGATTTCAAATTCTCCTGTATTTTCTACTTCAAAGCCTCCTTCTAAATCAACCATATTTTTAGCGGAATAAATGACATTGCCATTGGCAGGAATGATACTATTGGAATTGATTTCGATAGCCGCTTTATACTCGCCTCCACTAATGGTTAAGTCGTATAAGTTGATGACATCGGGACAAGTAACTTCTTCGATACAAACATTGTCAATGGATACGATGGAATTATTGTACTGTCCCACGTTCAAATGAAAATAAGATAATGGATCACTATTGGCGGTCATCGTAAATTGATAGGTGTAGGTTTGCTTAGTCGTTGTTATGTTGGCAGGTGCATAAAAATAACCGATGTAACCGTTTTCGTTATTGGCTAAATTGACCGAAATCTCTCTTGCATAATTGGCGGAAGCCTCGAAGCTGATTTCATAGGTTTTGCCTTGTTCCAACAGAATATTATTTTGTATCAACTCTACTTTCCATTTTTTATCAGTTCCAAGAGATACATCTACTACAGCTTCTTCTCCTATAATATCCCAAGTGGCAGCAGCATCTTCATGAACATACAAACTCCAATCATTGGTATCTTGGGTAAAGCTGGTATTTTGAACCAATCCACAATCAACTTGATTGCTAATTTGGGTAAAACAAACATTGTCTATCCAAACGGTTGAGTTGGTTTCTTGTCCCATATCTAAATGTAACCTTGCATCATTGTCACTCGGATGGGTCATCGTAAAGGTGTAAGTATAGTTGGTTTTCGTCGTTGTCAAATTGACAGGTGAATAAAAGTATCCATTGTAAACACCATTGATGGTATGTGCGCTCAATACATTCATCACTCGATTGGTATTGGCATAGGCATCAAAGCTGATTTCATAGGTTTCTCCCTCTATCAACTCAATCCCTTCTTGCTTTAAACGGACTTTCCATTTTGCATCTCCACCATCGTCCATGCTACATTGCATTTCCCCATTGACCACTGTAAAATTAACGTTGTTGGTCGCTGGATCTACTGGTGTCAGCCAATCATTGAGTCCATCATTAAAGTAAGGATTTAACACCATTCCACAATTTTCTGTAATAACCCCACAATTGAAATTACCATTATTCAGGATGCTATTGATGTTGTAGGTATAGAGATTGCGATAGATAGGACCACCATTTTGCCATTTTTGTTCATCGGTCAAATAAATATTTTCATTGTCTGTAAACACGACTGATTCTGATTGACTTCCTTCTGAATTTCCTAAAAGTGGACGTTCAAAGTTTCGGAGTTCCCAAGTGGGATTGGCAAAAAAGAAAGGCGGTTGAAAACATTGAATCACAAAAAACTTTTCGTAGCCCATCAATAAAAGGGTTTCTCCATCAGGGCTTATATCGGCTCCTGTAATGACGGGTGAAAAATTGGGGTCGGTGAAATCTTCTAAAAACTCTGCTACATAATTGCCTGCTTGGTCTGGTATTCTAAATGATTTGGTGATTTGATTGGGATCATTGAAAGCTTGATTAGCGGGTGTACCTGCTGGTGTTGGTTCTGCTTTTACAAAAATGTAAATGTATCCGTCATACCAAATCATGGCTTCACTATTATAAGAAACACCATTGGGATAGGTAAAGCTAATCAAATCGGCATTGACTAAAGTACCATCGGCAATTCCTTCGGGATTATTGACTTTAAAAATGCGATAACTCCCTTTTATCAATTCATTATCTCCAATATCTCCAACATAGAGATTGCCATTGTTATCTCTTGCCATGTCCTCAAAATCATTGACCGAGATAGCTAAGTTTTGATTGATTTCTAAGGTTTTTAGTAAGTTTCCATTGACATCTATCTGAAAGACATTGGGTATGTTATTTCGATCATTGTGGGTCCAAAAAGTATTGGGGGTTGTGCCGTTTTCTAAGCCAGAAGACTCATCTATGACTGTTGGAAGAGAAGTCAGTTGAGTAAGTTGGACTGTTTGACCTTTTATAGAAAAGGAAAAAAGACTCCAAAGTAAGAGATAAGTGATTGGGTAACAAGTTTTCATTTGGTGTTTTTTCATGAAAAATGAAAGAATTATAAATATACAAAACACTCTTTATTATAAATAATTTTACTTTTTAATTTTCTTAAAAACCACAAAAAACAAATTTTCAAAAGTCTTTTAAACAAACATCAAAGCATTGATTATCAATTAAAATATTGAAAAAATGTATTTTTAAGAAATCCTTAAACTTCAATTCTTTGTTTGTACAAAGCTTGCTTTTTACTTTATATTGGTAGTATGATTGAGATGCTAAAAGGTCCATTGGATAGCATTAAGACCCTGCAAAAATAGCCCTGATAGTAGTGGTATCGCTAAATTGTGTTGGCTAAAGGGTTCGGGTAGCTTGGCGATAAGAACGGATAGCAGGACTTTCTGTTACGACGAAGCATTAAATCTTTCGCTCCTAAAAACAAGAACTGAACAATAACTATGGACTATCGACTACAAGACTATGGACTTTCTACCAATAATTCCGCATCAATTCTGTAGCCCAATCGGGTTGCTTAACCGTCGTTCTTGGTAAAAACTCACTCATTACTGGTTTGATGTCCAATACAGGTGTCCCTTCAATAGCATCTAACCCTTTGACCACGATAACCCGTTCTTTCCTCTCTATTAATTCTACCATAGTCGTTCCAATCAAATTGGGGCGACTTTTTTTGCGTTGAGCCAATATCCCCATCTTTGGGAAATCCGTATTACCTCTTGGATAAGCAGCTCCCCAGCGTATTTTTTCCGCCTTTACCTGATGAAAATGGAAGATAATCTCCAAATGTGAGAACATATCTATGCCATCAAAGGCTTCATCTGCTATCTCTTCGACTAGTCGAATTTCTGCCAAAACTTCGCCCCAATCATCATCTCTGATAACTTTTCGGCTAGTATGAACAAAGGCAATGGGTTTTAAAATGATAGATTCCATAAAATTTGAGTAATTAATTAGAGTTAATTAAAGTTAAACATTGTGTTTTTAAAAAATAGAAATGCAATTTTTAACTTTGCGTTTTAAAACTATCTACAAATACTCATTTTTTTGAGTTTTTGATTTAAAAAATTAAAAAATATTATGGACGGTTTATCTCCTACTACAGATATAATGCAACTCAATGAGACAATCCAACGAGAAAGTGCTTTTGTGGATGTGTTGAAAACAGAAATACGAAAGGCGATCATTGGACAAGAATATATGGTGGAACGCCTTTTATTGGCTCTTTTGGCTGACGGACACATTTTATTGGAAGGTGTACCAGGACTCGCCAAAACTTTAGCGATTAATTCGCTTTCCAAAGCCATTAGCGCAGATTTTAGTCGGGTACAATTTACACCAGACCTTTTGCCTGCCGATGTCATTGGAACGATGATTTATAATCAAAAAGAAAATGCTTTTACGGTCAAAAAAGGACCTATTTTCGCCAATTTTGTCTTAGCGGATGAGATCAATCGTGCGCCTGCAAAGGTACAAAGTGCGCTTTTGGAGGCGATGCAAGAACGTCAAATTACATTGGGTGAGACAACTTTTAAGTTAGATGAGCCTTTTTTGGTTTTAGCCACTCAAAATCCATTGGAACAAGAAGGAACGTATCCTTTACCAGAAGCCCAATTAGACCGTTTTTTGATCAAAGCGGTTATTTCTTATCCCAAAAAAGAGGATGAGATTCTCATTATGCGAAATAGTGTGAATAAAACGTTTGGAACGGTTAATCCTGTCATTGAGCCTTCGACGATTTTGAATGCGAGAAAGGTGGTCCGAGAGGTGTATATGGATGAAAAGATTGAGCGTTATATTACGGATATTGTTTTTGCTTCTCGTTATCCCGACGACTACGGCTTATCGAATCTCAAAAATATGATTAGTTATGGGGGTTCTCCTCGTGCCAGCATCAGTTTAGCAGTAATAGCCAAGTCGTATGCTTTTCTCAAGAGACGGGGTTATGTGATTCCAGAAGATGTACGAGCGATGTGTAATGATGTATTACGTCACCGTATCGGTATCACTTATGAAGCGGAAGCGGAAAATATCACTGCTGAAAATATTATTAGTGAGATTCTGAATAAGGTGGAGGTTCCATAAAAGTCCATAGTTGATTAGTCGATGGTCGATAGTGCGGTTCTGTTCGTGGCTTCCTCCAAAAGAATGAAGTAAAGTTTATTTTTAGGAGCGAAAGGTTCAATGCTTCGTCGCAATGGAAAGTCCCGCTATCCGTTCTCATTCGTGTCGCCAACGTTTTGCGAAGCCAACGCTTCTACACGAATACCACTACTATCGGGGCTATTTTGCATGGACACAACTACACACAATGAACCGCATTCGTGTATTTGTGGCAAGAAATCACGAAAGAACCGAAACATCAAAAAACAAAAACCAATAAAATGGAAACTTCGGAACTGCTCAAAAAAGTCCGCAAGATTGAGATAAAAACCAAAAACCTATCCAATCACATTTTTTCAGGAGAATACCACAGTACTTTCAAAGGTCGTGGGATGTCTTTCAATGAAGTACGAGAATACCAATTTGGCGATGATGTACGAAACATTGATTGGAATGTGACGGCTCGATATAATACACCTTTTGTCAAAGTCTACGAGGAAGAACGAGAGCTAACGGTTATGCTTTTAATAGATGTCAGTGAGTCCTCTTTTTTTGGAACCGTCAATCAAATGAAAAATGAGTTGGTCACCGAAATGAGTGCCGTCATTGCCTTTTCTGCCATCAACAACAATGACAAAGTAGGCGTTTTATTTTTTAGTGATAAAATCGAAAAGTTCATTCCACCTAAAAAGGGAAAGTCGCATATTCTAAGAATCATCCGAGAGCTTTTAGCCTTTGAAGCAGGACAACGAAGCACCGATATTGAGCAAGCATTGCGTTATTTTTCCAATGTGATGAAAAAGAAAACCATTGCTTTTTTGGTTTCGGATTTTATGGATGACGGTTATCAAAAGGCTTTGGATTTAGTAGGCAGAAAACATGACCTTATCGGGATTCAAGTAAGTGATCTTCGAGAAGAAAGTCTGCCCAATGTCGGCGTGATTCGGGTCAAAGATGCGGAAACGAATCAAGCGATTTGGTTGGACACTTCCAATAAAAAACTAAGGACGAAATATGCGGCTCATTTTTTAGAAAACCAGGATAGATGTAAGACAGCTTTTTTGAAAAGTGGAGCTGATTTGATAAGTGTCACTACCGACCATCGTAAACCCTATGTCAAGCAGATGATGAGTTTTTTTAAAAGACGGGGGGGATAAATTTTAAAATAGCTAAATTCAAAAGCATGTTTCATAAAGAAGAAGTTGAGAAAGCTGTTAGAATCCAGAAATTGGGGTATTCATTCTTAAGGTACATTACAGATAAAATTGACAAGAATAAATTTACTTTTTCCAGAATACATGAACAGGAAAAATCCTCTGATGTTGTATTTGAATGGATCAACGATTACTATGATTATTTGCCCAAGTCGATTCTTCCCAAGAAAGATGAAATTCGAGAGTTTAGTAATTATTTCGCTTCTTATCTCACAACCTCTTTTGAATTAATGGAAGAACCTGAAAGAACAAATAATCTAACGGGATGTTATTGTGATATTTGTTTACAGATGGGTAATTTATCGCACTTAAAATCCATATCGCCTAAAAACTATGATAGGGAAATAGCAGCACTAAAACGTGTTGAAATTGTAAAAGAGTTAGGAGCTTATTTGGGTGTAAATTTATCCAATACAAAATATGAAGCTATCGCTCATGATGAATTGCATATAAGAGATGTTGCCTATTTAGCATATACGAAATCACTATTTCAGAGAATTCAATCTTCCATAGGAGATGTTTATATGTTAGCCTTATGGAGACAATTTGCTTGGTTTAAGGGAAAACCCATAAAGAATTTTGAACTTAAAACGGTTGATATTTTCTTTGCAATACAAAGAATAAAGGTAGAATTATTAAAATTAAAAGATTGATAAAACTTAATTAAACTGCATAGAACAAATCATAAAAGATCAATAGACTTGACAAAGTAGAAGAATCAATGAAAAAATATAGAATAGTCCAATATAGCTTAATCTATTTATTATTACTCT
>JAHDBB010000298.1:6517-7662 GCA_020630635.1 Chitinophagales bacterium | reverse complement strand
CGTTGGCTACCTAAAACTTGGCTGCATTCATAGGAACGGATAGCGGGACTTTCCGTAGCGACGAAGTACCCAACCTTTCGCTCCTAAAAAGAAAACGTATCTGCCAAAATCAACTTACCACTTATTGAAACTAAACTCATTCCACACTTCATTTGTTAAACATACATGAGACATACACTTTTTTTCCTGACGATTTTGTTAAGCATCCTCTTTTTCAATGCTTGTAATAAAGACGATGACAATGATGATGATAATACTGATGATCCAATAGAAGTGATTGATACATTGGTCATTGATATGGCTCAAGTTCCTTTTGACAATCTAAGTGCTTATGGCTTTTTTGAAGGAGACTTGAAGGACTTAACGCCGCATGAAGCCCTCATTCCTTATGATCTCAATACGGCCTTATTTTCTAACTATGCTACCAAGCAACGTTTTGTCTATGTGCCATTGGGAGAGAAAGTAAACTATCATAGTCACGAACAAGAAACATTGGAATTTCCAGAAGGTAGTATCATTATCAAAACCTTTTATTACGACAATGATTTTACGGATGCTTCTGCGGGTAAACGCATCTTAGAAACCCGTTTATTGATTCGTAAGGATGGAGAATGGGAAGCGGCTGAATATATTTGGAATGAGGAACAAACGGATGCGGAATATAAAATCGCTGGTGGACAAGTCGATGTTTCTTGGATTCATTATGATGGTTCTCAACGCAGTACGCTCTATTCTATTCCCAATAATAATGAATGTAAAGGTTGTCACGAATTGGGCAGTGATATGGTGTTGATTGGTCCCAAAGCGAGTTATCTTAATAAGGATTTTGTTTATGAAGATGGTGCGATGAATCAATTGAAAAAGTGGGAAGAGTTGGGTGTTTTGGAAGGCTTACCTAATATGACAGAAGTGCCGAAAGCCGCAACTTGGAACAATGAAAATGAAAGTCTAAATGATCGAGCAAGAGCCTATTTAGACATCAACTGCGCTCATTGTCATAATGCAAAAGGTCCTGCTAATAATTCTGGTTTATACTTAGATCTTTATGAAGCGGATTCTGCTAATTTGGGCTTTTGTAAAGGTCCTGTGGCTGCTGGTGGTGGAAGTGGTGGCTTGGAGTATAGCATTGCGCCTGGTGATCCTGA
>JAHDBB010000298.1:0-6417 GCA_020630635.1 Chitinophagales bacterium | reverse complement strand
ACTCCTACCTGTGTGAGTATCTTCTCTAATTCTGATTTTTGGACTTCTGTTAGGTCTTCGTTTCTCAATGCCCATCGACAATAGCTTTTCACTAATTCATGTTGTTCGCAGTTGCTTTGTAGAGACCATTTTAGGGCTTCATAGATGACGCTTTTGATTACTTTGTCTCCATCATTTTCTCCTAATTCTCCATTTTTATACTTTTCTAAGTAGCCATCGTATTGATTGTATTCCAATGTTTGGATTAGCTTTAAGATGGGTTTGTAACTTCCGCCTGAGAAGAAGGTTCCCCATAACATGTCTAATTGGATGGGATTGTGTATCTCACCATACATATCTGGTAGGGGATTTTCTTGGGCTTGGGTTTGTAAGGCTTGATCTACTCCTAATTTGTTGTATAATTCGGTATCTCCGAACTTGGAGTAATACAATAAATAGAAGAGATACTTTTTAACATCTTCTGTTTGTTTCTGATAACCTACTAAAAATTGATTAAATAGATAGGGGTTGTTATTGTATATTTCTAAGAAGCTGGTTAAAATGGAGAAAAAGCGTGGGTCTTGGAAAGGATCGCTTTGGATGTAATAGAGATAATTGGGAAGGGCAGTTTCTGGTTGTGGACTGTTGTAGTAGTTGCTCAACCATTCCGTAAATTGCTCCTCTGATGGTAAGGTGACTTCTTGGAAAATGGGGAGTTCTAATAACTCTATCTCTTCTTTAATTTCTTTGGTTGATTGAGTCAATTTGTCTATTATGGTTAGCTTTATTTTGTAGATGCCTGAAGCACTTTTTTCATCGAAGTTGATTTTGATGATGACTTCGCCCATTTGTAGAAGTCTTTTGTCTGCTACTTGTTTTTTGGATAAGACTAAATCTTCTGTCTGTAAATGTTGTGTGTTGTCTGGTCGTCTTATTTCAACAATGTATTCTAAATCTGTTGATTGGTTTTCATTGACTTCGTAATTCCAAGCGATGGCTGTGAAGTAGATGTATTGTCCTCTATAGAGTTTTTTGCTATTGAATAAGACGGGACCTTTTTCAGTTATGGTGTTGGACCATCTATCCATAAATGAATAATCGGTGGTCTTTACTAATAAGCCGTCTAAGGCATTTGATACATTGGTCATGGTTGATGAGTTTTGGTGATTGAAAATGATTATTTTGGTTGTGTTCTCAACGAGCTAGCCCCGATAGTAGTGGTATCACCAACGTGTGTTGGCAAAAGGGTTAGGGTAGCGTGGTGATAAGAACGGATAGCGGGACTTTCCGTAGCGACGAAGTACTTTACCTTTCGCTCCTAAAAAATAAAATATAGGCATATGCATTAGAAATTAATATTTTTCCATTCTTCATCAACAGATGCGGTTCATTCGTGAGAACAGATGCAATCTGTTCCTACAATATTCGTATATTAATGTTAAAAGCGTATACCAATAGCTCTTCAAAAAAATTATCGTTTTTCAAAGATGGCTTTGGCTTCTACACCTTGTCCTTTCTTGATGGCTACTTCGGTCAACGCATCTTTGCTCTTGATAGTTCCTTCCCAACGCACAAAACGATAACCTTCTTTAGGAATGGCTTTGAGTTGGATGGGAATGCCTACAAAATAAACGCCTACAAAGGGATAACTGGGTAGTAACATATCGTTGATTTGTACTTTGCCACCTTCTGCTGCATTTATAGATACGCTATTGATTTCTAAATCCCAAGCCTCTTGGATAAAGTGGAGTACAGAGTCAGGGCGACAACGGGCAAATTCTCGCATATTTTCGACATTGTGCTGCCAGCGTCCTTTTCGATTCAATGACTTTTCTGGATACCAAGTGGTAATTTGACGAGGTATTTCTTTTTCATATTGAGCTGCCATAGAGTCAATTAATGATAAGGCATTATCGACTCTAAAATTGGTGTTGATTAAGTCTGCAAAACGATTGATAAAACGATTTTTGAAGGAGTCATTTTGAAGGAGTGAACGCAAAATCATAGTCGTCTCTGAAATTCTCTCATGGTATTTTTCTTTGTGGTAATCTTGTACGCCTGTTCCATAGTCGATGGGATTGATGCCGCACTTTTTGTCTCGAAAACCATGATCTAAATCGAATAAAAGCCAACGCCATTTGCTCCCTTCTTTTTGAGAACGCCAAACCCTTGTATTGTTCAAAGGCCAATCGGTATTGGCAACATATAGTTCGCTGATTTGGTAGTCGATAAAGTTGGCAATGTCCATGCGATTTTGTACACTGTCATAATTTTCGGGAAGACTCATGTCGTTGGTCTCAATAAATTTGTATAAGTCTTTAAAGCCTTTGGAACTTCCATGATGCTTAAAAAAGTTTTCACCAATTAAGACATTGAGAGAATCGCCATTGATGCCATGATTGCGTTCATAATAATGCTTGCACTTTTTTTCTCGCACATTATAAATGCCCCAATAATTGCCATTGATGTATACGATGACGGGACGATAAGAAAGATAATCTAAGTTCGTATTGTTTTGGGCGCACAATTGATGCATAAACGCATCCTTAAAAAAAGTACGAGGAACGGAATTACCAGAATTTCGCAAAACCAAACCTCTAAATTTGTCATGGTCTTTGTCTGCAAAGAAAGGGTATTTCAGCCATTTAGATCCGTATTTTGAACGAGTGTGAAGCGATAAAGAACGTTGATCATGTCGTTTAGAGCCTCCACCTGCTAGACTCAAATCAACCCATTCATTGAAAGTGCGTGTGCTATCGTTTTCAAAAAACTCTACATAACCCAACACTTTTCGTTTGCTTCTCATAAAGTTTTTCTCATAATAAAGGCTGTCAAATTCATTGGTTGATAAAGAAAAAATGGGTAAACTATGATCAACGTTTATAAAAAAAGTACGAGTAACGATTGGACTACTTAAATGCTCAGAACGCACACAGATGGCTTTAAGCACTTTAGTCGTATCAATCAAAATGGGACTTTGATAAACCGTACAATTTTCAGCCGTTGGAGTGGTTCCATCCAATGTATAACAAATTTGAGCCTCTTCATTTTTGGAAGATAACTCTACAGAAATGGCTTCTTGATAAAAACCTGCTTTGTGTGAAAATTGGGTTTTCTTCAATAAACTTTTAAAACCTTTTTCAGCATTGCGTTTATTGGGAGAAGGCACATCATAATACAACCAATCGTTACTCACTTCTTTGGTTCGACCAAAAGAAACATTTAGACGTTGTTTGCCAAAAGAGAGACTATCTATCACTTGTCCATTTTCTAAAAAAAGTCCGATTTGTTCGCCTTTGTCATTTAGGCTAAAGGGTATGGCATCGTCCGCTTTTTTATCAAAATAAAAGACCTTCCATGTTTTGGGTTCAATGATATGGGCATCATCTTTTGGGATTGCAAACTTTTGTAAATCACTAAAATCATCTGTCCAATACATTCCACTCAAATCTACGGGCGTATCGGCATCATTGTATAGTTCGACCCAATCTCTTTCGTTGCTTTGACTATTTGCCAATATTTCGGAGATATAGATTTGTTGTTGAGCATTCAGGCCCATTACCCCCATAAGCAATAAAAGGGTCAAAAAAGTATGTTTGAACATAATGATATGAGTAGTTGGATTGTAGAACGAGACTTATTTAGTATTGTTCTTTCTCATTTGGAAATTCCATCGCCTTTACATCGTGAATATAAGACTGGACGGCTCCTTTGATCTCTGCGTATAAATCTAAATAGCGTCTCAAAAAACGAGGTTGAAATTCTTTGGTAATGCCCAACATATCATGGATGACTAAAACCTGCCCATCTACGTCTGGACCTGCTCCAATACCAATTACAGGAACCTCTACACTTGCGGCTGCTTGCTTTGCCAGAGATGCCGGTATTTTCTCTAATACAATACCAAAACAGCCAATTTTAGCCAGTAATTTAGTATCTTCTAATAGTTTTTTGGCTTCTTCCTCTTCTTTCGCTCTCACCGTATAGGTTCCAAATTTATAGATAGATTGGGGCGTTAAGCCCAAGTGTCCCATCACAGGAATACCTGCCATTAGAATACGCTTGATGGACTCCTTTACTTCTGAACCACCTTCCAATTTTACGCCATGTGCGCCTGACTCTTTCATAATGCGAATAGCTGCTTTTAAAGCTCCTTTGGGATCGCTTTGATAACTTCCGAAGGGCAAATCTACCACGACAAAAGCCCGTTTTACTGCTTTGACCACAGAAGAAGCATGATAAATCATTTGGTCCAAGGTAATAGGCAAAGTTGTTTCGTGTCCAGCCATCACATTCGAGGCCGAATCCCCTACTAAAATAACATCTAAACCAGCATCATCGACAATGCGAGCCATAGAGTAATCATAGGTTGTCAACATGGATATTTTTTCGCCATCATCTTTCATGGCTTTTAGTATGTGAGTCGTAATGCGCTTGGCATCTTTATATTTTGACATAATTCAAGGATTGTTAAAAAAAATATTAAAATGAAGAAATCGTTATCATAAACTAGTAGATTCCTTTACTTTTGTATGAAATTAGGGATGCTATAGCTTATGATAAACAGTTTTTAGTGATGGGTGCCTTGCTTTTAATATTGGTTTTTCTGATTTTTTAGGAGCAAATGTTTTCTTTAGTGACAAGTGACTTATGGTTCAGTTCGTGCTTTTAGTGACTGGTGACTTGCTGTTCATTTTGTAATTTTCACTTTTTTAGGAGCGAACGGTAGGATTCCTTCGTCGCTTTAGTAAAGTCCCGCTATCCGTTCTTACCACCCTTGTAGGGCAAATTCGTAAATTTGCCCTACAAGGGTGATACCACTACTATCGGGGCTAGTTGGTTAGGGTTGGAACTTCTATTGATATACACGGTTCAGACGTGAGAACAGTTGCAAACTGTTCCTACAATGTTCATCTATTAATTTTAAAAGCGTACACCAATAGTATTTTGGGGTCTCTTGGTTTAACCTGATATTTGGTCAATTAAGATACCTAAAATGCTCCTTCATCTCTAATCATTTCCAAAACTGGCTCAAATTTAATACCTTTATTGACACAAACACATGTCAAGGTTAAATTTATCTTAATAATCTATGCAGAATTTTAAAATTTTAATAGCTCTTTGCCTTCTTTTGGTCATTCAATCTTGTTCAACTGACTTTGAACTCAATGCAGATTGGAAAGAAGTGGCAGTTGTTTACAGTATTCTTGACCAGTCTCAAGAACGACAATACGTGAGATTGACCAAAGCCTATTTGGGGGAGAGTAGTGCGATAGATATGGCACAAGAAGCTGATTCTATCTATTTTCAAAATGCTACCGTCCAACTTAAAGGATATTCAGGTGATAATTTGGTACAAACCGTCGAACTGACCAAAGTAGATGCTGCCAATGTTCCTGTAGATTTTCACCCTGAAAAAGAAGAAGGGACTTTTGCTCATAATCCTTACTTTGTCTATCATACGGATGCCGATTTAGATGAAAATTATGTCTATGAAGTCGTTGTCAATACAGATAAAGATAATGAAGTTACTGCAAGAACTAGCCTTGTTGCTGATTTTGATTTGATCAGCCCCACCAATGGAGATGACATTAATTGGTTGTCAGATAATAAAAAAATCAAATGGAAAAAATCTGAAAATGCAGGAATCTATGGTTTAGATATTATTCTTGTTTACCGAGAATATGCCAATAATGCCACTGATGAAAGTGATTATGAGACAAAACGAGTGGTTTATCCGATATTTTCTAATCTGAAAGATGAAGATGCCTTGAGTCCTATCATTGAATTCGACTTTGACCCAGACTTATTTTTCAGCTATATTGCTTCTACTATTGGAGAGGAAGGCTCAGAAAATTATAAGCGTATTTTTCGTAGATTAGAATATACTTTTTACGCTGGCAATGAAGACTTTACCAAATATTTTGATGTCGCAACTGCCAATCGTACAGGTTTGGGTAATAGCGGACAGGCTCAACCTGTTTATAATAATATTGAAAGTGGAGATGGTATTGGTTTGGTGGCAGCTCGTTTTAGTAAAACGATTGAGGTAAATGTTCCGCCTTCGTCATTGGATGAGTTGATTTGTGGTGATATTACAAGCAACTTGCGCTTTGTGCGATTCTTGGATCAGGCAGTTAATTGTGATTAGACGACGGTAAAATAAAAAATAAATTTGATCGGATTATTGATATTGAAGGTATCAGTAATCCGATTTTTTTTATTTCAAATCTACAACCGTTTAGTAACTAAGTGAAACAACAAAAATAACTTATTCCATTTGACATTGATATTTTCCGATTCTTTTCGTTAAAAATACTCACCATAGCCCTTTATGGCTGCGTTTTTTGTCGATTCGTCGAACCGCTTAAAATCAAAAAATCTGGAATAGTTTATTTCTGATCTTTCACATAAATCAATCGGATTGCTGGTTCATAA
>JAHDBB010000297.1 GCA_020630635.1 Chitinophagales bacterium | reverse complement strand
GTGACGAGTGACTGGTGACGAGTGATTCAGTTCAGTTACTATAGGTTGAGTCTGCAACGATCTAGCCCCGATAGTAGTGGTATCACCAACGTGTGTTGGCAAAAAGGGTTGGGAATGGCTTGGTGATAAGAACGGATAGCGGGACTTGCCATTACGACAGCGCACCAGACCATTCGCTCCTAATAAAACAATACGCAAGCTGAACAGAATTTATAATTTATCATTCACCATTATCAAGTCCTTTCGGGACTAGCAAAAATAAAATTTCTATCGAGAAATATCAAGGTGAGAAATGTTAAGGATATAACAAAAAAAGGAACAAAACAATCATTGTTTTGCTCCTTTTGAAGATTAGTGAGAATCAAATTGAAACATTTTGTATAAAAATAACTTAAATTCTTGGCAAAACCAAATTATTGGAAAGCTAATAAGTCTAAATGTTATTTTTTCTCCGTTTAAAAACGGACTTCTAGGGTTCCAATCTTTGCTTTATTGGGAAACCAAACGTCCTGATCCGTCAATTGTACAATGCCATCTAAGGTTCCATCTGTGATAAAATAAGTGGATAAAATGGCTGGAGCTGCTTCCCAAGCATCATTGTCAGAGTTTTGAATGACTGCATCGGGAACATAGTCCCCTCCGTACATCATGGCTTTTCCATCACTCGCTTCCACTTGTTGAGAAGCTCCAAATGCTTGTGTAATATCTGATGAAAAATCATACGAAATGGTCCCATTCGCAACAATTGCATTGGAAGAAATCACATCTAAATGGTTGCGATGACGGACAAGCATATAATAAGATTCACCTATGTCAAGATTAAAAAATCTTAGGGGATTTCCGTCTATATCAACAATGCTTCCATCCGTCAATAATAAACCGACATGCGCTTCTTCCAAAACGGTTCCTGGTGTCCCTGTAACCTCAAGCGTTCCTGAACGCATCTCTACTAAAACCCAATCGACTGTATTGGGCGGAAATGCGCTAGAATCTGCTACACCGACTTCCTCAAAGTGATTCCAAGGAGCTACTGCATAAGGTTGAATGGTTGGTAATAAAAACTGGGTTTGTAAACCATTGGTCATCAAGCCTGTATTGTCATTATAATTTCCTTCTAATAAAACAGTTGCCTCCACTTCCAATACTTGGTTGACAGTGATCCCAAAATTATCAATCCAATAGCCATTCCAAGCATCTACTAAAATATAATAGGTCTCGCCTGCTGTCGTGGGTAAAACAACACTTGATAGGTAGTTGAAAGGACCAACATTATTGATGTCGTCATTGCAGGCTTCTTCTAAGAAAATAAGATTGTCACAGTCTCCTATGTAGATTTGGATTTGGGTATCGTCAATAAAAAGGTTATATTCAGAAGCAGGAACCGTTGTTTCAAACTTATAGGTATTGCCATCGCCTTCAAAAGAAAACCATACCGAGTTATTAACATTATCTATGTCAGGGAGTTCATTCCAACAAGCTACATCCACAGGATCTAATCCATCGACCGTAGCTGCTACATTGTTAAAGCCTATATTCTCTCCTACATTTAAAGCAATCGCATTAGTACAAGCATCATTGACTGGTACTTCGCAAATATTCAGTTCATTGACAAAATCAAAATCTTGTGTTTCTAAAGTAATTTGACTGGAACAAGAAGGATTGACAGCATTGATCATACTAATGATAAGATTGTCTCCTAATGCATTGATGTCCTCCTCCTCAAGTTGAAGAAAGATAATCTCACTAGCATTACTCGTTGTAACTTCATTGCCGTTTCCATCTACAAAAGCTCCAACTGAAGCCGTTAAATCAAATGTATTGGCATCGTTAGAAAAGACCGAAAATGGAATATAAATAGTCGGTGCATTGGATACAAAATCTAATTCAATGGGACAAAAAACTTCTGCATTAGAAGAAGGCACAAAACCTTCGGAAGAAGGAGTCAATAATACACCTTGTGCCGTACATTGACTACAATAAGTCTCCACATTGGTAATCCCTAAAGCATCTAAATCAATCGTTAAACTGGTCGCACATTCTGGAATCATCGTTCCTTCAAACTCAATGATAACAGAACCATTAGCCGCATCTATGTCTGCTTGTGTCAAGGCAAAAAAGAAAATATTTTCATCTAAAATGACATTGTTGACGGTCTCTAAATCATTTTGTAAAAAAGTCCCCACATTGGCAGAAAGATTATAGCTAATATCTTCTGATGAGATAGAGAAAGGAACATAAAGCGTCGTTTGAGCAGGGGTTGCTCCCAAAATATCTGCACAATAAATATTGGCTTGATCAGAAGAAGTTCCTTGTGGTACTTCTACCCAAAAGGGATTGGCACTACACAGCACTTCGTCAGGCGGACACTCTGCCACTCCCAATGAATTATTGAATACTTTGATAAATCCATTGGTTACTTGATTGGTCGCACAATCTGCTGTTCCGACAGTTATCGTATAAGTTCCTCCAATTGGAGCAATGAAGCTAACTTGCGCTCCTATTCCACAGCCAGACACGCCTCCATCATCAAAGTCCACTAAATTTCCGTTAGGATCATAAACGGCTAAAACAGCATCCCAAGCAGTTGCATCGCATAAATCTATTACATAAATTTCACCATTGACTACATCATTCAATTCATACGCTTCATTGGACCAAACAGAGTATTGACTAGACACAAATTCGTTGCATGCTCCAGAAGTGGGGGCAATATCTGAAAACTCATAAGTACCTTGTACATCTTGTGGTGAACATTGTCCCCAAACAATAGGTATATTCAACCAGAACCCCATAAGTAATAAGGTGAGGGAGGGTATTATTTTTTCCATAAGATTACTTGATTTTAAGAAAATTACAAATCGGGAACGAAATTAAAGTATTTCTGGGATAAGTCGAGAAAAAAAGAATTTCGATCTTACGCATTAAACCTAACACAAATTCTTAAACAATTCCAATATTTTAGCGTTGAAATAGTAATTTTTGAAGAAAAATAGTGATTTTTGCGTTTCTTCAACTGGATAACTAATTTTGTAAAAAATATGTCACTACATACACACCCTATTACTGTCAGAAATGTCCATCACAATACAAGTGATACTATTACCATTGAGTTTAAAATTCCTGACCACCTAAAAAGTGAATTTGACTATGAACCTGGTCAGTATCTTACTTTAGAAGTTGAGATAGATGGCAAACGAGAAAGAAGGGCTTACTCTATGTGTACAAGTCCTTTGACAGACATACATCCCGCTGTAACAGTCAAAAGATTGATAGGTGGAAAAGTATCAAACTACTTAAATGACCATATCAAAGAAGGTCAAACCCTTCAAGTTTTGCCACCACAAGGCAATTTTACAGTTAATTTGTCAGAAAATCACCAAAAACAATACCTTATATTTGGTGCAGGCAGTGGGATTACACCTTTAATGAGTATAATTAAGTCAATTATTAGCTTTGAAAAGAAAAGTACTATTATACTCTTGTATGGCAATCATGCAGAAGACTCTATCATTTTCTTTAATGAATTAGAAGCTTTACAAAACCAATTTCCCAATAACTTTAAACTCATCCATACACTTTCCCATCCATCCGCTAGCTGGAAGGGATTAACGGGTCGTATTGATGCCTCCAAAATCAAAGAGGTTTTAGAAAAGTATGGCGATGCCAAGCAAGAACAAGAATACTATATTTGTGGTCCGACAGGTATGATTGAACTCGTAGAATCGGCTTTAGAAATGATGAATATTGGTAAGCTGTATCAACATAAAGAGTATTTCTTTTTACCAGAAAAAGAACTAACTGGTGAGGCTAAGGAAGCTGTTGAATCCACAGGGACGACCAAAGTCACCATTATTTTAGACGGTCAAGAGCATACTATTGAAGTCAATCCCAACGAATCTATTTTAGATGCTGCATTGGACAGTAATTTAGATGCTCCTTTCTCTTGCATGTCAGCGGCTTGTGCTACTTGTCGAGCCAAAGTATTATCGGGTACTGTCACCATGGATGACAGTGAAATGCTTACGGAAAAAGAGTTGGCTGAAAACTATATTTTGACTTGTCAAGCACATCCAACAAGTACTGATGTGAAAATCTCTTATGACGTTTGACAAACTCAAAAAATCATATAAAATTATTCGCTAATCAGTGCTTTTTTCCAATCTTTATTTGTACATTTGTACATCTCAAACTACTCCGAATTTTAATAATTAATTTTAAGATTATTCTTTCTCTCCCTCCTATGAATCATCAATAAATATATTGGTGATTTCCTACTATGCATTTATATTAAAAAACCATGATTTTGCAGGCAAAGTTGAGTATTTAATGGGGAATATATAGTTTGCTGGGGCAATTTTACTATCTCTGCTCTCTTTGTCTGCCTTTTCATTTATAACTTGCCCACAAATACTGCTTCACTTATTTTTATTATTGATTTTTGGAGCGAATGGTCTATTACTTCGTTGTATTGGAAAGTCCCGCTATCCGTTCTCATTCGTGTTGCCAACGTTTTACGAAGCCAACGCTTCACACGAATACCACTTCTATCGGGGCTAGCTCGTTATGGTCTCAACCTATTGTAACTGAACCGTTTTAGAATTTTAAAATTAAAAATTAGAATTTAAATTATTCGGGGCTAATTGGTTTGGGACACAACTTTTTCCAACCATCTCCCATAAAAAAAACCACAAACACATAGAATCTATTCTTGCGTTTGTGGCTCTTTCAAAGTCAATAAAATACTTTTTCAATAATTTTAATATTGTATTTCCACGACTCCTAATTTGGCTTTATTCAAAAACCACAAGTCAGAATCTGTTACTTGTACCACTCCATCTAGATTGCCATCTATCGTCATGTAGGTATCAATAATGGCTGGAGTCGCTCGCCAAAGATCATAGTCGGTAATCTGTATATCCCCTGTTTGATTAAAATCACCTCCATGCATCAAAGCATAGTTGATTGCATCATCCCACTTCAATTGATTGGTTCCAAATGCTTGGAAAGGATAAAAACGAAAATCATAGGTCATCGTTGCCGCTCCTTGTACTTCATTTGCTGACAGGACATCTAAATGATTGCGATGACGTACACAAAAATGATAGTCATCATTGGTATCAATAAAATTGAAAGTTAGTGAATTGCCATTGACATCAACAATACTCCCATCTGCCAGTAAAATACCTGCATGGGTTTCGGTAGTTGCTGTCGCTCTTGAACCAGATAAATTGGGTGTACCAACACGAGCTTCAACCAATACCCAATCGACCATATCCGTTGGGATACTACTCAATGTTTCAGTTCCTTGATAATTATAAGGTGCGGCATTATAAGGTTGAGCAGTGGGAATAAGGTTGCCTAAAGTTGCTTGCATTTGTCCTCCACTCAAATAAGGACCTTCCAATAAAACTTTTATATCTACACTGGCAGACTGTGATGGAACTGTTACTTTATAAACGTCTCCTTCGATGGTCGCCATATATAATTCACCATTAACATCTTGTCCAAAAGACGTGGCATGATTGGGATAATTGTAGGCTTGGTCATCGTATACATGACTGATCCATCCCCCATTGCCATCAGGTCCAATCGCAAAAATATTGCCAGAACTATAATCGGCACAAAGATAATAACCTTGTAAATCGGGATAGGCACTTCCACGATACACAAATCCGCCTGTTATCGACTGTCCACCTGTTGTTGTATTGTGAGCATATTCAAAAACAGGAAAGGTTAAATCATTCATGGAAGGACAGTTGCCACTAGTATTGAAAAGGCTATTTCCTTCATAACAACGCCATCCATAATTTTCGCCTCCACTACTATTCGCTGGTTGAAAGTTGAGTTCTTCTATAGCATTTTGTCCGACATCTGCAATCCATAAATCACCTGTTAATTGATCGAAGCTGATGCGCCAAGGATTTCGCAAACCCGTTGCCCAGATTTCATCTAAGGTGCTGGCATCTCCAACAAATGGATTCGATGTAGGAATATAAGGTGCGCCATTATCAACGTCTAAACGTAATATCTTTCCTAAAAGCAATTGTGGGTCTTGCGCTCTGTCACCAGGATCACCACTTCCTCCACCATCTCCCGATGCAACATACAAATAACCATCTGGTCCAAAAGCTATATCTCCTCCATTGTGATTGGAGACAGGTTGATTGAAGGTTAAAAGAATTTGCTCACTAGTGGCATCGGCAATATCAGGATTAGAGGAGACGCTGTAACGAGAGACGACAGTATTGCCCGATGTATTGGTATAGTTGACATAGAAGTAGCCGTTACTAGCGTAGTCGGGATGGAAAGCCAATCCTAATAAACCTCTTTCACTGGTCGTTGAAATTTGGCTACCCATATCTAAAAATGGAGTCGAATTGAGATTGCCATTGGTATCAGCGATCAGGATTTCTCCTGTTTTGGCAACGATAAAGAGTCGGCTATCTCCTGCATTTTCAATACCTAAGGCTAATGAATAATTACAGAAATATTCTAGGGTAATGGGTGGGGGATTTTGGGCGGTTAGGTTGAGTGTGGCTATAAATGTAATCAGTAGTAATAAGATTTTTTTCATAGATTTTTGTTTTATATTTTTAAAATGTGCCAAGTTTTACGAAGCCAACGCATTACATTTATACCACTACTATCGAGTCTAGTTGGTTGTGGAATAAATGCATAGTGCCAGTATTTTTCAGGTTAATTTTCTAACAAGCTACTCAACATTTCTTCATGGACTTTCACATGATGCTCCAACATTTGAAACTCCAATTGATCTTGAACTTTTTCAAATACATTGAACTGTTTAAAAGTGATCCAATTCACTAATTTTGCGAATCCATAAATAGGGTCAAAACCTCCAAGTTTTAGCATCTTTTTACTTCTAGGTAAAATAACTCCTGTGAGTATCAATTCCTCTTCTTGTGCATTGAGACTTGTCAATGAATAATGCTTGATGGCTTTTTCAAATTTACCTGGACCATATCCTAAGAAAGACGGTCCCGTTTGTTTTTCGATAAAAGCGTAACAATAAGTTAGCGATTCTTTTTGAGTGGTTTCAATCGTTTTTAAGGACTTATTTAAATTGGGTGAGGTCACCACATACGCCGACATCGGAAAATGCTTTTTAAAATAGGATTTGAATCTATTGGGAAGTTTTAAGGGATCATAAAATGGATGGATTTTCAGATCAAAAATATGATCGTCCTTCTGATTTTCGAAGGATACAGGAATAAACTCAAATAGGTTTTGTTGCTTGTTTATGTTGGCATGTAAACGTAGTTTTTCTCCGATTTTTAGATTCTTTGATATGATATATTTTTGACATACACCTATTAAATCTTGAGTGATTTCATCCATTTCTATTTTTCCGATAAAACACTGGACTTGGGAAGGATATAAAGCAAAAGGAAGTTGAGTTGAAAAAGATTTTGATTTTTCAATAAGCAATTGCTCCCAATGGTCAATTAAGAACTTGCCTTCCTTTACTGCTTTTTCCACCAATTGTTTTTCGATCATTCTTACATCTTTTTGGATAAGTAATGAAAGCGTTGAGACCGTTCAAAATAGCCCGAATGAGTTAAATTCTAAATTTTAATCTCTAAATTCTAAAGCGGTTCAGTTTGTGAAGCATTCTGTCCTCAACCAACTAGCCCCGATAGTAGTGGTATGAATGCACAAG
>JAHDBB010000296.1:1656-7686 GCA_020630635.1 Chitinophagales bacterium | reverse complement strand
TAAGAACGAATAGCGGGACTTTCCAACACGACGAAGCCCCCAAAAGTTCGCTCCTAAAAAATAAAATCTACGACTAGAACCGAACTATCGACCATCGACTTTGAACGATTGACTAAAAACTTTCATCCCTAAAAAAAATATAAAATCACCCTTAAATAAGATCTCTTAGAACCTCCAATAAACCATCGACTATTAAAAATGTTAAATTAATAAAAAAACCAAAAACGTGATATTTTTCGCATTTTTTTGACTATATTAGCAGAAATTGAGAGTATCTACAAAAAGATAGCAAAATTAGATGTAACCTAATTAGGCTAATTAAGTCTTTAAATTAAGGTGAATCATTTTAGATATAAAATTCACCCTTTCCTGAAAGCAATTTCGTCTTGCTTTTATTATCTTCAAGTTACCCCTTTTTAATGTCAGGAGTTATAAATGCTCCTAGTTAAGTAACAAAATGTTGTACAAAGTAGATTTTTTTGTGACAAAAATTTTACTTTGCAAAGTATTGATTATCAAATACTTAAAAAAAAATTTGCATTTTTCATAAAAAAAGATTAAGCAAATGCAACTAATTAATGAATTGAAGCGTTGTTAAATATAAATTTATAAGGCATGAGACAGTTAAGAATACAGAACCAAATCACCGTTAGGGAAGGTCCAGCATTGGACAAATACCTTAACGAAATCAGCAAGCTCAATCCGCTTTCTGCAGAAGAAGAAGTTGAATTAGCAGTTCGAATTAAACAGGGCGACGAAGAAGCCCTCAACAAATTGACCACTGCCAATCTCCGTTTTGTCGTATCCGTAGCCAAACAATATCAAAATCAAGGGCTGACGCTCAGTGACCTCATCAATGAGGGGAACATGGGTTTGATCAAGGCTGCCAAAAAATTTGACGAAACTAGAGGATTCAAATTCATTTCATACGCCGTGTGGTGGATTAGACAAGCTATTATGTCCTCACTGGTTGAAAATGCTCGTATGATTAGACTACCGCTCAACAAGGTAGATTCATATAAGAAAATCAACCAAGAACTTGTGAAGTTCCTACAACACAATCAACGTGAACCCAGTCCAGCAGAATTGTCGGAGTTAACTGACATTTCAGAAAAGGATGTACGTATGTTACTCAAAATTAGTAGCAAACACCTTTCTATGGATGCTCCGATGAGTTCGGATGAAAGCAGTTCTTCGATGATTGAAGTATTGGAAAATCACAACGAAGATGAACCTGATGAAAATTTAATGTCTCTCTCACTCAAAGAGGAAGTGCGTAACGCCTTGTCGGTACTCAACCCTCGTGAAGCTGAAATCATTAGCTACTACTTTGGTCTAGACAAAGAAAGATCCATGTCACTGGAAGAAATCGGTGAACACATGGACTTAACCCGTGAAAGGGTCCGTCAAATCAAAGAAAAAGCCATTCGCCGTTTGCGAAAAACCAGCTTGAGCAGAGATCTTAAAGGTTATCTTGGGTAATCTTACAAATGCAACGAATTGTAAAGCCGTCTAATCATTGATTAGACGGCTTTTTTTTGTTTTTAAGGAGAATAAGTTTTCCCTTTTCGGACCTTCCCCAAAAGTAATCGTCTTTAAGAATACTGACTAATTACAAAATCAAAAAACTTAAAGAATGAAGAAAATAACGTTACTCCTTTCCCTCTTTTTAGCTATAAATGCTACGGTTTTTACACAAGATTATACCCTCAATGTTTTTAATGAAACATATATTGACTTAGAAGATACTATTTCTTTAAACAACGGAATGACTTGGGATGATCCCAATTTTATCATTCCCATTGGCTTTGATTTCGTCTATAAAAACGATACCATAGATACCCTTTATATGAACAATTTGGGCTTAGGCGGCAATCTATTTGTCACCAATCCAGATGAATATGAAGCAGAAGTAGATACCTCTTTGGAAGTCATCAATTTTACCATCATAGACCTTATTGATAGGGGCGTTGTGCCAAGTGACACAGAACCTACCAATAATTCTCTTTCCCCGATTTCCTACAAATTAGAAGGAGAAGCAGACAACCACATTTTAAAAATGGAATGGAAAAATGCAGGCGTTTATGATGATATTTTTGAGACAGATTCCTCCACCGAATTTGTCAACATACAAGTTTGGTTATATGAAGGAACCAACAATATTGAAATTCGATATGGTGAAAGTGGCGTGATGTTGCCCTTTCTAACCTATGGTGGCTTATTTGGCGATTTTGTATTTCTAGGACCATTTCCTGACACTTGGTCCAATGACACAGATTCTTTAAGTGCCATAGTGATTGCAGCACCAGAAGACCCTTTGATGCCATTTTTAGACACCATTAATATGGTCGATTATTTTTCTTATGTGGGTTTATTATATGTTGACGGACCCGTTCCCGATGGCACAGTGTACCAACTTTCCACGACAGGACCATTGGATACGATGATGATGGACACTATGATGACAGATACCATTAATACAAGTGTACAAAATGCTGCTTTTGGACAAGCAAATATCCAAGCCTATCCCAATCCAACCAATGATTATGTCAATATCCAAGGCATCCAACAAGAAGACGTTTTAGGCATAAATATTTATACGCCAACAGGACGTTTACTCAAGCAACAACAAGATATAAATGCAATAGATTTAAGAGATTTTCAAAGTAATGTATATTTCCTTGAAGTAGTAACCAAACAAGGACGTTTCTTAGGAAAAATCATGAAAGAATAGGATAAAAAATCAGGTCACTTCAATCGGATGGCTATGCAAAAATGAATGAGCCATCCGATTGATTTTATTGAATGATATTTCTTTTAGGAGCGAAAGGTTAGTTGCTTCGTTGCCATAGAAAGTCCCGCTATCCGTTCTTATGAATACTCTAAATATGACATTTTTTCAAAAAATGTCATATTTTCGCATTCATACCACTGCTATCGGGGCTAGTTGGAAAGGACACAATGCTTCACAAACTATGGCAAAAACCCAAGAGAAATTTGATAACTTTCATTAAAAACAAAAAAGAAGTTGTCAAATTTTCCCAAAACTCCACGCAAAAAAGCCACTTGTCACCCGTCACTAGTCACCAAAAAAACTAAGTCGCCTTCACCCTTGTCACCAACCAATAAAACAAAGGCGGACAATACCGTCTAATATACACCATCAACCGATCCGACCCACCGATATACACCTCTTTTTTTCCCTTATAAATCGCCTGAACCATTTGAGTCGCACAATCTTCAGCCGACATACCCTTTTGTTGTCCTTCATCCACCTGTCCCCATTCCTTACCATCTCCCTGTAATGCACTCTTAGAAATCGGAGTCTGAATGCGTCCAGGACAAATCACCGTCACAGAAACTCCATCCTTCACCAATTCAGCCCGCATAGATTCAAAAAAACCGTGTAAGGCATGTTTAGAAGCCGCATAAGCAGATCGCAACGGAAATCCAAATTTTCCAACCAAACTACTTGTAACAGCCACTCGTCCACCACCATTTTTCAACATATGTGGTAATACAGCTTTGGTCAAAGCCACCGTTCCAAAAAAGTTGACTTCCATAATACGTCGATCAACCTCCAAGATGGTTTCATTTACCACTCCCCTTTGACTAATTCCCCCATTATTTAGTAAAACATCAATGGTTCCGACCTCTTGTATAACCTGTTGAACAATTAACACAATATCACCAGTTTGGGCTAAGTCCATCGGAAAAACCCAAGCCTTTGCCCCCAGTTGTTCACAGTCGGACTTTACCTGTTGAAGTGCCTCTTCTCGTCGAGCAGACAGGATTACATTTGCCCCTTGACGGGCAAATTCCACCGCTGAGGCTGCTCCAATCCCTGAGGAAGCCCCCGTTATCCAAACATTTTTATTTTTAAACTTCAATGACTTATGTTTGATTTTTGTAAAAAAAAATTAAAACCCTGTTACAATTTTCATAAATTACGTCAAAAGGATACACAACAAAAAGTAAAACCAATCGTAATATATAGTGTGGAATGAAAAGAATCCAGTTTTTTTCATTCCAGTACCTTCTGGCTCCTGATAAGTTTTGTTAAAAAATGCTCGTTATCCAAAATTGCTTCAACATGCCAGAAGGTTTTTTTATATCCTTTTCTTTCCTGCGTTTATACCCTTTGGATTCTAAAAACTGGTACTAAAGAATACAGACCTTTCAAAAATAGCCCCGATAGTAGTGGTATGCGTGTAGAAGCGTTGGCTACCCAAAACCTAGCCACACGCATAAGAACGAATAGCGGGACTTTCCATTACAACGAAGCACCCAACTTTCGCTCCAAAAATGTAAAACTCTAAACGTATGTAAAGTGAATATGTAAAGAAAATTCATGAATTTTCTCAATAACAAAAGAACCGAAAGCCACCATCCACTTGCCACTAAAAAACTATTGTGACTCTTCTCTTTCTGCCTTTTTCCGCCAATATCGCAACAAGCCTGTCACACTCATCCAAGAAGGATTAGCTGCTTCATATTTGTACAGATTTTCCTTTGGAACTCCAAAGTCTAATAATTGTTTTTTAGTAAATTCTTGAAACAGAGGTGTAACCGTTTTGGGATCACTACCAGCTTCCCAGTGTGGCTTTATCCAATTTGCCCAACTCAACAAGTTTTCCTCTAATTGAGTCAGATGTTCATCAATATTGGTAACTTCTCCATAATGAGTCAAGTACATTTTTTCAAGATTCAAATCCTGAATCAAAGCAATAGATTCTTGCCAATCTTCGACATTAATATCAGGAGGAGGACAAGGAGGAACCACAATCCCACCCAAAATCTTTACACCTGCAACATCTCCAGCAAATAGAATTTTATCATCCAATTGCCAAGCAATATGATGTACTGCATGACCAGGTGTGTGCCAAGCCGTCAAAGTATGCTTTCCAATCTGCACCTTTTGACCATGTGTCATCGTTTTAAGCTGTTCATTTGGGATCGGATGCATCTGTCCCCAAAGCATTTCCATCTGGTCTTTATAGATGCGACCTGCGGAATTCATCAACTTAGACGGATCAGCCATGTGTTTTTCGCCAAAAGGATGCAAATAAATATTGGCTCCATGTTCTGCAAAACACCAAGCAGCTCCTGCATGGTCCAGATGAATATGACTTAGGAAAACATGTTGTATGTCTTTTAACGTATAAGATTTAGCTGCCAAAGCCTTTTCAATGTTGGGAAGAGTAGAGTGTGGACCTGTCTCTATCAGTATCGGTCCATCGTCTGTTTCAACCAAAAAACAAGCAATGGCATGGTTGTATCCCAAAAATTCCAAATCTATAATTTCTATCATTTTATGTGGCTTTTGAAGATTAGTAAGTCCTAAAACTAAATGATTGGCAAATTACAACAAAAATTGATTTTAAACCCTTTTTCAATCCTAAAATCAAATAAACATCTCATAATCAAGTAAAGAGACTCCTAAATCTCCTAACTTGACACCTTAGTAAAATAAATACAAAAAAATACTATGAAAAAATTATTGTTTTCTGTTGCTTTAGGAGTATTTTGTTTTGCACAAGCAGATATTAATGCACAAGCTTTACAAAAACCAAATACCCCTACCAAAAAAGTAGAAAAAGGCTCTAAAGTTCAAGAAAAGCCTATGAAACAAGACAATGGGTCTCCTGCTGAAAAAGCAAGGAAAATGACAGATAGGCTCAAAACCTCTCTTGCCTTGAATCCTATGCAAGAAGAAAAAACCTACAAAATTATCTTAGATAGTGAAGTGAAATTGCTTCGCCTCAAAGGTAATGAGCAGATGAAAGGACAACGTAAAAAGATTAAGCAAGAAAGAGATGTTGCCATCAAGCAATTGTTGAATCCAACTCAAAAAGCGAAGTATGATTCGATGATGGGACAACATCATACACAAGGAATGACGCTTCATGAAAGAGCGACCAAAAAAGTAGAACGTTTGGATAAAATGGTGAAATTGACACCAAACCAAAAGAAAGAAGCTGCTGGTATCTATGTGCGTCACGAAATGCAAAGAGAAAAATTACACAAAAC
>JAHDBB010000296.1:0-1556 GCA_020630635.1 Chitinophagales bacterium | reverse complement strand
GGACAAATTGATCGAGGTGGAACAATGAATCCAGGTGGTCAAGGACGTACCAAAGAAGGACAAGCAGCAGAGGATGCAGGAAGAACAACCAAGACGGTTCCAGCTACTCGTGAAGGACGTATTGACAGAGGCGGTACTGCCAATCCAGGAGGTACACCTAAGAAAAGTAAGACAGTTCCTAAAAGAGAGACAACGCCAAGTACACCAAAAGCAACCAAAGAACAGAAGCTAGAAAATCCCAATGCTTCGTCTATGCCAGACAAGAGTGGACGTAAAAAAGGAAAAACTTTCCCAACAAATATGACAAAGTTAGATCCTGCAAAACGTGCCAAGCAAATGACAGACAATATGAAAAATGTCTTAAAACTGGACGATGTACAAACTCAAAAAGTTTCTGATCTTAACTTAAAAACTGCTCAAAAAATTAATAAAGTAATGACGAGTGGTAAGAAAGAAGGAGTTATCGAAAGACAAGTGCAAAAGATTAAGACTAAACGAGATGCCTCTATCAAAAAGCTCTTGAATGCCGATCAAATGACAAAGTTCCTTGAATTGAACAAAAAAATGGAAGATAGAAGTAACTAATTTCCACTAATTGTGGATAAACAACATAAATTCAAAGTCTCTAACACATCGTTAGAGGCTTTTTTTTATTTTTGCCCTAAAATAAAAAAAACACCCATGCAAAATACTGAAAATATATTTATCCTTGATAAGACAAACTCTATTGCCAGCCAATTCATTGCAGAATTACGAGACATTCATGTACAAACAGACCGTATGCGTTTTCGCCGCAATATGGAAAGGCTTGGTGAGATATTGGCTTATGAAGTATCCAAATCATTTCCTTACGAGCCTATAGATGTACAAACACCATTGGGTATTGATCGTTCTATGCGAATCGCCGAATCGCCCGTTCTCATTACCATTATGCGAGCAGGATTGCCCCTATATCAAGGTTTTCTCAATTACTTTGACCGAGCCGATAGCGGATTTATTGGAGCTTATCGCAAGAAGGGCAACAAAGATGAGGTTGAAATAGCCATGCACTATGTAGCGGCAAACAACATAGATGGACGCAATGTAATTTTGATTGATCCTATGTTGGCGACAGGTTCTTCACTGGTACGAGCCTATCAAGGCTTACTCAAAAACGGCAATCCAGCACAAATTCACATAGTAGCAGCCATTGCCTCCGTTCCAGGCGTAGAATACATTGCCCAAAACGTTCCTGATTGCAAATTTTGGTTAGGAGCCTTAGACCCCGAGTTAGATGATCGTTTTTACATCATACCAGGTTTAGGCGATGCAGGAGATTTGAGTTACGGACCCAAGATATAAAAAAGGACGAACTGTTCATTTTTTACATGTTGGGACGAAGGGACGTAAAGGGACGTTTATTTTTCAATAAAATCAGATTGTTGAATGTAACAAAATAAATTCGTGTATTTGTGGCAAAAATTACCCAAGAACCGAAATATCTCCTTATGTCCCTTTTCCCCTTGTCTCCAATTTGCAACATAGTAATTTACCTTTTCGTATTTGACTATCGACTA
>JAHDBB010000295.1:1475-7690 GCA_020630635.1 Chitinophagales bacterium | reverse complement strand
AGTTTTTTTGACTAAATACCGAGATTTTGGACACCCTACCTATCGGGGCTATTTTCCACCGACAGCCCCCTTACGAACTGTGGCAAAAAACGAACAGCAATTTGACAACTTTCATGTGAAAACCAAATTTTAGCTTCATTCTTCAGGATGAAGCCACAAGAGATAAAAAACGAAAAACAAAGATAACAACCTTCCCAAAATAGCCCCGATAGCAGTGGTATCCCCTTTGTAGAGCAAATTCATGAATTTGCTCTACAAAGGGGATAAGAACGAATAGCGGGACTTGCCAACACGACAACGCACCCAACCTTTCGCTCCAAAAAAGAAAAACCTTTACTTCATCCTTTAGGGTGAAGCCAAGAACCGAACCGCAAAAAACCTTTACCTCATTCTTCAGGATGAGGTAAAAACACACAAACTGACCCACATTCATCATTTATAATTCACCATTCATCATTAAAAAATAATGCTACTACTCACAGGCGCAGCAGGATTCATCGGAAGTTGTTTCCTCACCGACCACATCAAGACAGGAAAGAAAGTCATCATCGTAGACGACTTCCAAAGACCAGACAAATGGTCAAATTTCCAACACAAAGCCTTCCATCAAAAAATAGAAAGAGACCAGTTATTCCACTATCTCGACCAAGAAAAACCAGCCATTGAATCCGTCCTACACTTAGGCGCACGAACCAATACCACCGAGTTCGACCAAAAAATCTTCGATCGACTCAATCTAAATTACTCAAAAAAAATATGGGAATATTGTAGCCAACAGCAAATACCATTGATCTATGCATCATCTGCGGCCACGTATGGAAATGGAGAAAAAGGATTTGACGATAATCATGAGATAGTAGAGCAGTTAGAACCACTCAACCCTTATGGCGACTCCAAAAATGAATTTGACAAATGGGTCTTAAAACAAAATCAAAGACCACCCCATTGGATTGGACTCAAATTTTTTAATGTTTATGGACCCAACGAATATCACAAAGGAAGAATGGCATCCATTGTTTGGCATGCCTATCATCAAATAAAAAAAACAGGGAAAGTAAGGCTCTTCAAATCATACAAAGATGCCTTTAAGCATGGGGAACAAAAAAGGGATTTCATCTATATAAAAGACCTTCTAAAGATAGTGAAATTTTTAGAAAATCCAAAGAATCCATCAGGTTTATACAACATTGGTACAGGAAAAGCCACTACTTACAACGAACTAATAACTAGCATCTTTGAAAGCCTGAATTTATCGGTCAATATTGAGTACATCGAAATGCCCCAAGACCTCAAAAACACTTATCAATACTACACCCAAGCGAACATAAAAAAGCTCCAAAAAACAGGCTATCAAGAATCCTTTTACACTACTAAAGACAGCGTAAAAGACTACGTAACCCATTTTCTAGAACAAAGCCAAAAAGTTTACTAATAAGTTGGAACCTCAGGTACCGGTGCTAGACTTTTATAAGAACTATAACATTCCAATAAAAAATCTTCAGTCACTTGACAAACAAACGCTTCATCTTTTAGCATTTGTTCTGAAAAGTCCAATTCATCAACTAAATCATAGCTGTTATTAGACTCCCCAAAAATACGAGTACAAAAATCTTGGAAATTTTTCCATTCAGTAAAGGAGGTTGTAACATGGGTTTGTTCCTGCAAAGAAACAGCATCAATAGACACAGTGTGTCCATCATTGCTTACAACAAAGTTTAAGGAAGATACAGACATGTGTAAGAATTTTATTTTATGAATGATACATTTATTTATACAAGTTTAGGTAAAAAACCCAAACATCAATTTTCCAAACCATTGTCTTCCATCTATAAAAATAAATGCAGTTCATTAAATGTTGACTTTGGAGAACATGCCCATTTCAAAATATAAAGAATTAAAGGCAAGTCAACATGGTTTTGGTAGGTAACTAAGTATAATCAAAATCTGTGCCATAAATATAATATATAAATACTATGCGTTAGTGTATGTATTTATTTGAATTATTTTATTTATCTACTTTTTTGATAAGTAAACTCTTTATGAATACGATTTTTTTATGATTTAGTTTCACGAAAAATATAAGAATAAATATACTGAAAAATAATGTTTTAGGGACTTGAGCATCAAACAGGACATTCAAAAACAAGATAGTCAAAATATAACCACATTTAGGGACCAAAAAAAAGGAAAATTTTGAACAAAAAAAACAAAATTTAAAAAATAGTATAATTGATTGTTCAAATAAGAATCCCTCCCATTCAATAAATTCACCTAGAAAATGTGAGTACTTGACCTCAAAACCCGACAGATTTTTTAGCAATTTTTTGCTAAAAAAAATCCATATTTTTAATGATTACACCATCAGAAAAGTTGGATTGGTTTGTAATTACTTCTTTTACTTGCTCAAATTAGAACCGAAAAAGAAGCGTTAGCCTGCTAAACTTGGGGGTGGCGGGCGATGGCTTTGTGTCAGGAACCATAAGTTTAGCGAGATTTTTGCTTCGTTTTTATCGATTGAAAAATGAAGGCCCGTCTGGCGAAGACAAGGAAATGAACAGTCAAAACACACAAAGAACGGTTTATAAAGTACTTCACGAAAAATACTGTTTTAATCCCAAATTCACGTAATATTAACCTGTCACCCGTCACTATATACTCACCTGAATACTATCCTTCCCCCTCGTAACCTTCACCACATTCCCCTCCTCCAACAACTCCACCTTCGTACCCTTAAAATCCGCATTTGGTTTAATTTCCTTTTGATACAAACCATTCACCGAAGGCAACTTACGTTTATTAATCGAAAAATTCACAATATCATCTTCCAACTGCTCATCAATCGCAATATTTTTCTCAATGCCTTGTTTCCGAATCTGAATATTCAAACCCGTATTACCAATCAAAGCAAAAGTATCATGAGTACGAGCCATTTTAGAGCGCAAAAGATTATAATTAAACTCCAAATTCTTAATCTGTTCAGGAATAAAGCTTTTATAAAATTCTGATTTAGGGTCAATCTTTTCAGCTACACCATCAGGAACCATTCTAAAAGTCGCACCACCTTTTTTCACCCGCACCAGATTCAACGAACTCACCGTATAATACGCTTTATTTGGAAAAACCTTTCCACCTTTAGCTGTATAAGAACCCACCGCTTCCCACACCATCAAACCATTAGGAATGACCACATTTTTCTCACCCAAAGGAGTCAAAATCGAAACATTTCCTGTCAACTGTCCTGCAACAATTCCATTATTACCAATCTTAATTTGTTTATTATTAGCAAAAAAAGTACGTTCATTGACGACCTCAATACACTTTAACACACTCGAAGGATGAGCATTGATCGGAGGCGGATTCAATACAAATTGATCGGCATATTCACCCAGCATCAAACGCAATTCATACGCTTCATCGCTTTCCAAAGGAGAATAATATAGATGTTGAATATAAAGCAAATCCAGCTCTTTAAAGATCCGTTTGCGTTCACTAACATAATGCCCCAGTTCATCTTCAGATAATTGGGCAAAATGACTGGCGGACGATTGCAATTTCAAGCCCGATTTATCCAATTCAATAAGCGACTTCGATTTTTCTTCAAAAAAACCTGCCTTCCAAACATCTTCTGCCACCAAAACCCTTATCAAATGATGCGATTCATTGTGCAAATGTTGACAATGTGGACAAAATCCATCAAAAGGGTGATTGGCAAATATATGAGCCTTGTCGTGAGAACAACGATAGTAAATCATACGGAGATAGTTAGTTTTTAAGGAATAGAGGAGGGCAAGATCAAAAATCATTGGAAGTTAAAAACAAAATTATAATTATTCAAATATTTTTTAATTGTTACCTAATCTCTTCAATTTTTACCTAAAACTCCACAGAAAATCAGCCCATTTTTTACCTTTTTTTCAAAAAAATCCCTAAATTGCTCTCTCAAATGCGCCAATTTGACTTCCTGAAAATTATTATTCTAATATATATAATACATAAATTTCTGAAAACAAAGGCTTTTAGGCATCAAGCAATGGAAGCATAAAAGTAGCAGCAGAGCTATTTGTTTTATGAGGAGAGAAAGGTTCCTCTTTCATCGCAACGGGTCTCCCCGCTATCCGTTCCTATTCGTGTCGCCAACGTTTTTCTAAGCCAACGCTTCTACACGAATACCACTACTATCGGGTCTATTTGGTCAAGAAAAGCACGCTTTAGTACCAGCAAGCAAAACAAGCATAAACCATATGAAATACAAACTCGGAGGCTACTTGTCTAAAATTACCAATATTATTGTTCTAGTTTACAATCAAAGAAAAAATGTCTCGCTTCAATCGGATTGCTACCCACGCCAAGAAGAGGCAATCCGATTGATAAGGAGAAAAGAGTTTGGAGATCTCAATCATCGACAAATCATGGCTACCCGTCTAAAGTTGCCAGGGTTATTGCCCCATTTTACAATCAAAGAAAAAATGTCTCGCTTCAATCGGATTGCTACCCACGCCAAGAAGAGTCAATCCGATTGATAAAGAGAAAGGAGTTTGGAGATCTCAATTTCACCTTAACCAATAAAGCTAAATTACAATTCAGCTTCTCAATAACAAACCAAAAAACTACAACTATATAATCTGTAAAGTTAAACTACAATTGAGCTTTATAAGATAAAAAAACTTACACAATATAACCACTCAAACAGGTCATAGACCCCATCAATATGGCGATTTTGTGTAACTGTTAAAACTAATCTAATGAAAAACCACTATCAGACACTAGGTGTGGAATGGAATGTAGGTTTGGAAAGAATCAAACAAGCGTATCAAGAACTAAAAATACAATACCAAAAACAACCAAAAAGCGACTTCACCAAAGAGCGATTAAACGCCATTGAAGAAGCCTATTCCATTCTACGAAATTCCATCAAACGAGAAAAATACGACGTAGATTACTTTATGTACTTTGTCAAAGGCGAAGGCAATCAACCCATCGAATCCGCCAACCTTGTTACAATGGTTTCGGGTAATCGAAAAGGCATCATTGATTTAAGAACCAATAAGGTAGAATTTGAAGAGGAAACCGAAGAGGAAAAAGAAGAACTCGCCAATCCCTTCAAGCTAGTTTTACCTGTTTTGGTAGTTGGCATATCTTTAGGCTTAGTCTATCTAAATTTCCAGAATTGGCAAGTCCAAGCCAACAAACCAGAGAAAACCCAAGTAGTCCAAACACAAAAAAAACAAAACAAAGTTCAAACCTCCCAAGCTCCCCAAAAGCTAGTGCAAGCTATTATAGAGCAACCCAAAGCTGAAGCAATAGACAAAGACGAGCCTTTATTGGCTATGCACACCCCCGAACACAATGAAATCAACGACTACATTCTTCCCAAAAGCAATATAATACAACCCCAAAAACCTATAGCTGAAGATAAGACTATACCAGAATCCTCCAAATCGACAGATTCTTCTATATCTAATAATTTCACGCAAATTCAAGAACAACCCACAGAAACAGTAAAAGAGGAAGTACCCAAAATATTGGAAGCATCATTGATGTCGATGCCTGTCAAAAAAGCACCTAAAAAGTACAAAAGACCACACAGTGGATTTTCACCTTATAAAGCCTACTTTGGACAATATAGTAGTGAGAAAAACGCCAAAAATAAGCTACACATCACCAACGAAGACCGAAACGATGCAGTTGTTTGTTTAGTCGAAAAACGTACCAATCAAGTCGTTCAACATGCCTACATACGTTCTACTGCTAAGTACACCTTCGACGAAATTCCCAATGGAGACTACTATCTCAAAGCCTATTACGGCAAAAAATGGTCAGAAGATAAAGCCATCAGTAGAGGTCTCAAAGGGGGCTTTGAGCAAAACGAAATCTATGAAATTTACGATTCCCAACACGAAGTATTTGAAATGACCCAATACACCGAAAACTTCAAAGTTCATTACACACAATACCAAGTACAACTAGGAGACAAAACCGACAACTACAAATCCTCCAAAATCCGACCAACCACCTTCTTCAAAAAATAATAGATCGTATTTTAATCGGATTGTTATGAAGGAAATGAACTAACAATCCGATTGACATATTCACAATTGACTCCCCAAGTCTGAACCACAAAAATTCGTGTATTTGTGGCAAAAAACCAGATAAGAACCGAAACCGTCCCTTCGTCCCAAAAAGCACGAAAAGAACCGAAACCGTCCCTTCGTCCC
>JAHDBB010000295.1:0-1375 GCA_020630635.1 Chitinophagales bacterium | reverse complement strand
AACCGTCCCTTCGTCCCAAAAAGCACGAAAAGAACCGAAACCGTCCCTTCGTCCCTCAAAGCACGAAAAGAACCGCATTCATCATTAATAATTCCCCATTCACCATTAAAAAAACTACCTTTGCATTCTAAAAAATATCTAAAGAATGCCTCAAACTCCCTTAGACCTACTCATCATCGGAGGTGGTCCCATTGGATTAGCCTGTGGAATTGAAGCGACCAAAGCCAAGCTATCTTATCTTATCGTTGAAAAAGGCGTATTGGTCAATTCCCTATACAACTATCCCACCAACATGACCTTCTTTTCAACCTCTGAAAAGCTAGAAATAGGAGGCGTGCCATTCATATCACACAATCCGAAGCCCACTCGTCCAGAAGCATTAGAGTATTATCGAAGAGTTACTGAAAGTTGGAATTTGAAAATAACTTTGTACGAAAAAGTGAATAAAGTAAAGTCACAAGATATTTACTACCAAGTCACCACCTCTAAACAAACTTATCTAACCAAAGCGATTATCATTGCCACAGGTTTTTATGACCTTCCCAATCTCTTAAACGTAAAAGGAGAAAACCTTCCCAAAGTATTTCATTACTATAAGGATTCCCATCCTTTTTATGGGCAAAAAGTGGCTGTTATTGGAGCAGCCAATTCAGCCGTAGATGTGGCTTTAGAAACCTATCGTAAAGGAGCTGCTGAAGTAACGATGATTGTTTGGAAAGATACGATTCGACCCAGCGTGAAGTATTGGGTAAAGCCTGATATTGAGAATCGTCTAAAGGAAGGAAGTATCAAGTCCTTTTTTAATTCCAAAGTCTTAGAGATAGGAGAGAAGCATTTGACTTTACAAACGCCCGAAGGAGCAAAAACCATCGAAAATGATTTTGTATTGGCAATGACAGGTTATCGTCCAGACTTTAGCTTTTTAGAAAAGGTCGGCATTGAGTTTGGAGAAGACGAATATCGAACGCCTAAATATGATCCAGAAACTTATGAGTCTAATGTTCCCAATATTTACCTAGCAGGAGTGATTTGTGGAGGCTTAAAGACCAATGCATGGTTTATCGAAAATTCCAGAATCCATGCAAAATTGATAGTCGAAGATATTGTGCGGAAAAACGTGGAGACAGCAACAATAACGGAGAATCATTCAAAATAGACCTGAATGGTTGAAATTCTAATCTCAAAACCTTAAGTACCTATGGGGACAGACCTCAACGAACTAGCCCTGATAGTAGTGGTATTCGTGTAGAAGCGTTGGCTTAAGAAAACAAAGCCACACGAATAAGAACGTATAGCAGGACTTCACATCCCGACGAAGCCCCCAACCTTTCGCTCCTAAAAAAGAAAAATCAGGAAATGAACAGCATTCATAATT
>JAHDBB010000294.1 GCA_020630635.1 Chitinophagales bacterium | reverse complement strand
CCTTCTGACAAGAAGTTAAAAATGAGACGAACACCATCGCAATGGCTAAAAATTTCAATGATAATTTCATTATTAAAATTATTTAAAAAATTAAGTAATACTCCTTTCTATTTGCATTAGAAAGGAAAAAAATGACTAGTCGTTAATAGATCATATTAACAGTACAAAGATGCTCAAAAGGTCAAGTTTGAACAAGTACACATTATTCGTTTCTTATTGTAAATTTAGTAATTCCCAAGATACAAAACACTCGAAAAAAAGTCATAAAAAATTGATTTTCAAACACTTAAATGCAGAAAAACAAGCAAATATTTTATTACAAAAATAATATCACCAACATATCTTTTTAAATTATTTTAACAATTCATTTATAGGTAAACTATTTGATTTTAAGAGCTATAAATGACAGCGTTTTTTACTCAACCAACTAGACCCGATAGTAGTGGTATGAATGCTTTGCGTTGGCTTCAAAAAACGTTGGCGCATTCATAGGAACGGATAGCGGGGAGACCCGTGACGATGAAAGAGTAATAACCGTTCTCTCCTAAAAATAAAAAAGGAACAAAAACTTATTTTCAAAGCTTTTGCTCCTTTGTATACATAACGGCAAACTATTTTTAGATTCCGAAAGTCGAAAAGACTTCCCTGCATTTATAACCAAAAGTCGAAAAGACTTGCGGGATTGAGAAAAATTGAGAAGTAAAGTGATTTTTGAAAAATCTAAAATTAAAATGCCTTTATGTATAAGTACCTATGCGTAAATAATCGTCATTTTTGAGGCAGGCTATTGGCGCAAAAAATAACGCAGAATGAGTGAAAAAGAGACCCTCATAAAATGTGTCGATTATTTGGGTTTAGGTACTTAATTAGGGAATATTAAGACACTAAAAATTTTATAATACGACGGTTACGTCTCCTGCAATGATGCGTTCTTCGGGGGAATTGGCAAGGGAACAATGCTCGCCTTGTGAGGAAGAACAAGGAGTAGCGTCATCTGAACAGGCTCCATATTCATTGGTGCAGCTTAAAATAGTCAGTTGCCAGACATAAACATCGGGATTGACTAATTCACCATTAACTGTTCCGTCCCAAGCTACTTCGCTTCCATCTAATCCACCATAACTGGTAACGGGAACACTGGCTTCTGATTCCCACATCAATCCGCCCCATCCATCAAACACTTGCATTTTAAGGTAATAAACGCTAGAATTTGAGGTCCAACTGTCACACATATCTGCGTCTAGTGGTGTTCTAATGAATGGATGATAAATATCATTTATACCATTGCCATTGGGACTAAATGCATTGGGCATATACATACGCCATTTTCTATCAAATAAACTATGTTCAAAAAATCCTATGTTATTGACGCAAGTTCCAACGCTAACAATACCAGGTGTCGAATACGTAAAATAGGAGGACAATTGTAGATTGGAGGGTTGATCTCTGGAGATACTTCCTGTGATTTCAACGGTAAAAGGATCGAGGTTGGTTCCTGTTAATACAAAGTCGTTGTTGTTGTAAGAGTCTGTGACATGAAAATCAAATCCACTGGCAATAATAGGAAAATCTGCTGAAATCGTTGCAGTTATATTGACTTTACAATGATCCATGTGTTTGTCAATATTTACATTGAAATCTGGTAGGAAATTGACTGTCGCTGTTTCAATACATCCTACTGAATTGGTGGCTGTAATCGTGTAAGGCTGATTGAAAGTATTGAGATTGGTGGTACCATCCAAAGTAGGATTTTGTAGATTGTTGTTGTTCATATTGACTCCTGGTGTCCATTCATAAGTGCAACCTGGACAGTTGGTTGTACCTGGAATGGTGATCGAATTGGGATCGCCACACACCACTATGTCAGGATAATTTAACTCCATGTCCAAACAGTAATACGTAAAGGTTTCTCTTTGTACACAATTTCCACAGTTGCTAGCGAGATTCAGTTCTACAGTATACGTTTCTCCACATACCAAAGAAATACCTAAGTTGCTTGCCAATGTATTTAAATCTACCTGTTCTATATTGTAGCCTTGTGTCATCATAATATTGGGACAGTTGGTATTGTCTCCTTGACAAATAGCCAAAGAATATTGATTAAAGTTATTGGTCAATTCACTAAAGTCGATTTCGATGTCTTGGTTTTTGCAGATAGACATGGTGGGTAAAGCAAAATCGCAACTTGGTGGAGCCGCTGGTTGACAAATAGCATCAATGTAGGCGTAGGCTCCATGCCCTCCTTCTGTACAATCTGTTACTCTAAATTCAGCACAAACTGTTTGACCGATAAATGCAGATAAATTAACATTTTCACATTCCCAACCCTTGACAGATAAGCCATTAGAGTTTTCAAAAAAGGACGTTCCTGCTGTTACCTTATCGCCATCAATTGGGTTAGCTGAATTACCTGATACATATACCTTCCATTCAAAGTAAGGTTGTTCGTCCTCGTCATGATCAGGGTCTTGTAAGACTAGACCATAGTTAAATGCAAAATCTGCATTGGCAGCATCAACGGTAAAACAATTAATCATTCTTCTGGTGTCATTGCCTCCACCTAAGTCTCCTAACTTTACGATGTTGGTTCCATTGGTTGGCGAATATACTGTTGGTCCACTAGGAAAATTATCATCATCTACATTACCTGATTGAAAAATCTCAAAAGAGTTTGCTACAAAATTACTGGTTATATTGATCCAAGAACCATCTAGATCTCCATCATCTTCTATCTGACCATCTTGGGTAGTCCAGTTGTTAAAGTTGCCATCTTCAAAACCACCATTGGCACAATCAGATTCATTGCTTACTACGGGCGCAGCTAAAGTTACCACCACTTCTTTGTCACATTCTCCTCCATCGGTCAATAAAAAAGTATAGGTTCCTTCTCCTAAATTGGGAAATGGACAAACTACGCCTCCACAATTGAAAGGAGCTCCACCATTGACGCTATATAAAATCGTTCCACCACTTCCAGAACCAGCTTGGATGGAAATAAAGCCGTCGTTACAAATGGTACAACTTGGGTCTTGTTGATAGACATTTACGATATTAATGCCACAATCGGGGTCTTCACAATCGACTAAACCATCACAGTCATCGTCTTTGCCATTACCACACTCTTCAACATCTCCACCTGGTCCAATTTCTTTAAGAGCTAAAACACCTTCTTCTGCATCGGCTGACTGAATACGAAGGTAACGTCCCTTTAAGCCTCCTAAAAATATTTCGCTTCCATTGGGCAGACCTTTTTCAACCTTAACGTATTGAACACAGTCTTTACTTAACTGTTCGCCTAGATGTTCGGAGTCAAAAGCGTGATCTGAAGTTAAAATGTAGTAATTAGAAAGTCCATTGACATGAATGATTTCATCATAGGATAATTCTAAAATACTGAGTGTATAGCTTCGTCCTAAATCAGCTTCCCAGTAAGGATTTGCTTGGGGTTTGCCATTGCTTGCTGTATTATCTTTGTCAGACATAGGAACGGCTACTGCTACTGCTATTTCACCGCAAGGGTACTTAATGGATATCCAATCTCCTTTGCCGCAAACAGGATCTATAATTGGAACATCCTTTTTATTTAAAAATTCTTGGGGATTGTCTGGATTTTGAGCTTGTACATAAATACCGACCATTAAAAAGCTCATAAGTAAGAGTAAAAAGTTTTTCATTTTATGTTATTTTATTGATTTTTAAAAAATAGTTTTCCACGAAGATTACTTTGTTTTCACAAACTTTTCAGCGATAAATACGTCTTCGCCAATACACTGTAAGATGTACACGCCATCGACTAAATGAGCTACGTCAATTCTTTGATTGGGCGCATAAGTTTGTAAAATTTCACCTCCAATACTGAGTACTTGAATACGGTGAAGTTGTTCTAAGTCGATATTTTCTAAAATCAATTGGTCAGTAACAGGATTAGGATATAAGTTGAGTTTTTGAATGTTTAAGTCTTCTGTAATAAAATGATTTTTTTCACAATTAAAATGAACTTTATTTAACAAAATTTCATTGGATATAAAAGCAGTGGGTGATTCTTTGGTTGTCTTATCTGCATATTGAAATATCGTTGCATTGTCTATCGTCTTATCTTGAAAACTTGGAATGTTGAGTACTCGATATTTACCGATTTCATTTAGAGGGAAAGTAACCTGAGATTCAACGGTTTCAATGCTTTTCATCTTTCTCCAAACTTGTGGTGCTACTTCTTGTTCTAAGATAAAAATGTTTGAGGTAATGGATTCTTGGGTTGTAAATGTTGCTTCAAGAATTCGACAATCTTGCATACTAATAACAGACTGTGCGTTTATGACTTGTAGGCTTAAAAAAAGACAACAAGTCATAAATATAAAACGTGATAGTTTTCTCATGATGTGATGTTTTTGTTTGAGTATAAAAAGATTTTTTGTTCGAGGGCTTGTATATGTTCTATGATAAATTAAGAAGCTTCAAAGTAGTCGGATGGCTTTACAAGCCTGTTACCATCCGACCTAAACAAGAGAACATGCTTACCTTAGATAAGCAATACAAAGATGAGGTAAAATATAAGTTTGAACAAACACACTTTATGCACTAATTATTGTATTTTTTATAAGATACATCTATAAAATCTCATAAAAAAACATACACAAATTATTGACAATCAGCAATTTAAAACCGAATCATTTTTAACAAATATTATGATAAAAATTGAAAAATAATATATATCTTTATAGCATCTTTTCCACCTTATGCCCGCTAACATCTTCTCACTTAGACATATATTTTCTCTATGGAAAAAAGTAAACTAATTCTTCTTTTTAAGACATTAAGCACTAGTGAAGTTAAAGAGTTTGGAAAGTTTTTAGAAGGTGCGTCCTATCGAAAATCTGGTGGAGTTTTTCTCTTGTATAGTTATCTCAAAAAATGGCATCCAAGTTTTCCTTCCAAAAAAATGGAAAAGGAAACCGTCAGTAAAGCCGTCTTTAAAAATAACAAAGCATTCAATCGTCGTCTCTTTGATGTGATGTCTAATTTGTACAAAGCATTAGAAGACTTCTTGATAAAGAAACGCTTAGAAGAGAAGGAAATAGAACGAGATTTTTTATTGTTGGAGGTACTCAAAGAAAGAAAATTGGACAAGTTGTTTTTTCTCAAAATCAATCACATTGAAAAAAGCTGGGAAAAAAAAGAAGTGGCTGGTATTGACCACCTACATCATCAATATCGCCTCATGCAAATGTCTTTTTCACATCCCAACTATTCTGTTATAAATGAAATGCCCATTGGTCCTCATACTTTGATCGAAAAAATAGATCAATACTATATCGCCACCAAATTGTATTGGACTTTATGTTGGTACAATACCAATAATTATTTTGGCAATGGTAATGGCAATACAGAACATCAAAAAGAACAATATCTTATCCCTGAAATTTTAGAACTTTGTCAATCAGAAGATTTTCAAAAGTTGCCGCAAATTCGATTGCTAAGTCAACTGCTCAAGGTTTTTAAGGGACAAGACCAACAGGATTATCAACAATGTCAGGACGAGTTTTTTAATCATTTAGGTATTTACAATTCTTATGAAAAACATGATATTGTCACCATCTTAAGTTACTGGTGTTATAAGAATCACAAACAAGGTAAAACCAATGCTTTACAAGAGTTATTTGAACTCAATCAATTTGCAGCACAAGAAAAACTTATTTTGGAAGATGGATATATATCAGATATTATTTTTAGAAATATTATTCATATTGCTTGTGCAGTCAATGAAGTAGATTGGGCAGAATCTTTTATGCAAGAATATGGTTGTTTATTACAAGAGGAAACTCGTACCGATGTTCTGGTATTGTGTGAAGCTTTGATCGTATTCAACCGCCATCAATATGGATTAGCTCTAGAAAAATTGGCACCTGCTCAATTTAAGGATGTAGCTTATGGTGTCCAAGCAAGATGTATTCAATTGCAGTGTTACTATGAATTAGAGGATTATCAAGAACTCTTCTATAATCTTTGCAAATCCTTTATGACCTTTTTGAATCGTAGAAAAGACCTTGCAGACTATACAAAAGAAACACTTAAAAATTTCATCATTTATACCAAAAAATTGCACGAACTCACTTATGGAATCAACGAAAAAGAAAATGCCGAACAATTGTATCAAGGAATTATACACAAAGACAACATTGCTTATAAGGCTTGGTTACTAAAGAAAATAGAAAAATTTATAACTGTCAAAAGTTAAAAAATCAACGTCATTAAACACTTTTATTAAAGATTTAATGACGTTGATTTTTTATTTTGTATACGAAAGATTATCAACAGATTGTTGATAATAAAATTTAAACTTTATAGAATTTATTCTCCTCCCTGTGGCAAAATCAAAGCAGCAGTCCCTCCTATCGGATCACCATCATCATCGTTACCAGTCAAATTACTTGCACCACCACATAGTAAAAAATCATCTCCGCTACAGAATACCAGTTTATTATTGACCACTTTGCAACAAAAACTCTCTAGTATTCCATCACTATTAGGATCAGGTTTTATATCAATGGTTATGTTATATTCATTACCTGTTACGTAGCTCAATGAAGTAACACTAGAACAGAGAGAAGGTCGTCCGCCTGTGTACCAAGTTACTTGTGCTGTTTCTGGTATATTCATAGTTTCATGACCATTACGTTTCAATCTCAATGTCAAGATTGAACCATTAATTTGACCTGTAATGGCATATGCTATCTCTTCATAAAATTCTGGGGTGAAACAACTTAAATTTACGGGAGGAACTTCACAAGTAAGAAACAAGTCTGATACAGGATCAATAATACTACCTGGATTAGAAACACCAGGACATCCCTGACATTTATAAGAATCTTCTGATGTAGGATTTGCTAGATCAGTATTGACAATAGGTAATTCTTCTACTTTCTCACATGCAAAAACAAAGCACAGCAAAAAAGCTGTGATAACATACAATCTCTTGTTCATAATCTAATTTTTAGGCTTGTTAAAAAATTATACCCTAAAATTACATATCTTGACAAGATCGAACAAGTACACTTTGATTATAAATTATTGAAAAAAAAACATCAATTCCCCAAAAAACTATTATATAAATATTTATTTATCAATTATTTAAATCACAAAATTGCCCTCTTTACAACCATATCAAATTTGACCTTTTTATTCATTTATTTCAATAAAAATGTGTTGACTAGCAATAAGCACGATTAAATTATTGTCAATATATTATCGTTTTATTAGGAGCGAAAGTTTTTTTGCTTCGTTGCAATGGAAAGTCCCGCTATCCGTTCTTATTCGTGTTGCCAACGTTTTAGGTAGCCAACGCTTCTACACGAATACCACTACTACCGGGGCTAGATCGTTGCAGCCTCTCCCTATAGTAACTGAAATGATCCTAAAAAATCATAGACTATTGACTATGGACTTTTTAACTAGCACTCAAAAGTCCTTTCCTCAACCAAATAGACCCGATAGGAACGGTATAAATGCAATGCGATGGCTTCGTAAAACGTTGGCTGCATTTATAAGAGTGGATAGCGGGGAGACCCATCACGATGAAAGAGTAATAACCGTTCTCTTCTCTAAAAGATTCTTTGCTCAAATAGATGCTTAGAGAAAAGGAAACGTTCTTCAAAAGTTCATTCGTTCTCACTCAATCATTTTGAACAAGTTTCA
>JAHDBB010000293.1:5446-7719 GCA_020630635.1 Chitinophagales bacterium | reverse complement strand
TCGATGAAAAGAAAGCAAAAATCTCGCTAAATTTAATGTTCCTAGCACAAAGCCACCACCCCGCTACCGAAATTTAGCAAGCCAACGCTTCTTTTTCGGTTCTGACTTGTCTGATATATGTATTTTTTATATACGACAATTTGGGATACACCCTTTTTGTTCTTATTACTGTTTGTAAGAAGTTGAGACTGCAATGATCTAGCCCCGATAGTAGTGGTATTGCTGTGTTGTAGCTTGGCGTGGGGTGTGGAAGGGCAACAGCAATAAGAACGGATAGCGGGACTTGCCGCAACGACGAAGTATTGAACCCTTCGCTCCAATAAAAAAAAATCCCCCACTTTCTGGTAAAAGTGAGGGAATGGAAAAGGGAAAATATTTCTTTCAAAATAGAAAGATTTTAGTGTTTTAGGAATTAAGAGATGAATCGTTTAGGCTTAGTTATTTTGTAGATTTTTCAAGGCGAAAGTTCCCGATTTTAGCCTAAGCTAAATGAGGGGTTTTTCAACGAAGAAAAAATGCAAAAGAACAAGCCTTTAACTATTCAGAAATTGATTTCTAAAAAATCAATCTTTTTTCATCTCTTGTCGTAAAATTCCATCTTCATTTATGGGCTTGGGAAGTGGAGCTGTTCCACAAGGTTGAATGTCAATCGTAAATTGGGTATTGGCTGGTACATCAAACTCTGCTTGTAATTCCACATAATCATTGGCATGGAAAGTGGTTGTGGAATCTCCTGTTACGCCGCCTGACCATTCGATATATTGATCGGCTTCGTGAAAACCTGAAATATTGGCTGGTGCAACTGGGTCATTCACTATAATGGAGTTGGGACAGTTGGTAGTTGCTGGACAAAAATCATTGGCTAAGGTACTTGAATTACCTAAATCTGCCCAAGCAACAATCATTTCGACAAGACAATCTGGGTCGGTTGGATTTTCAAAATAAATAAAGGTGGCTCCACCTGAAGCATCAATCTCTGCTTGTGTGATAGATAAATAGTAAACTGTTGCATTTTCTACTGTCGTAACTGCTGTACTCCCATCAATTGTCAAGGTTCCTTGTGAGGTGACGACATTCCAAGGATTGGTTGTACTTCCAACACAACTGGGACCAAAAATTCCAATTCCCAATAAAATCTGATTGCCATCATTGACACCACCTGTGATAAAGTCGTTACAAAAAAGCGGTCCCTGATCGGTGACAGGATCTATTTCAAAAAGATTGGGCGTTCCTTGAAAAATACCATCTCCATCAATATACACAAAAAGCGGTGTTGATTCTGCTGAACAGTTGCAGTCTCCAAAACAACTACAATAGTCTTCTCCTCCCCCACAAGTTCCGTCACCACAAGTGCCACAATTACCTCCCCCTAAAACCGTAACCGTTGGAAAACCATTGTCAATTTGCAATTCGCTTGCTCCGCAATTGCCCGAAACAGAAACATGTAAGATAATAGGATCATCAGAAGGTGCGGTAAAAGTGATGGAACATCCTACATTGGTTGCTATCAATGTTTCCATAAATCCATCAGAATCTATATCATTTCCAATGGTAATAATGGGTTCACCTCCCCAAAGGCTGCTATCAAAAAGTGGATTGCCATTACAGTCATTGCAAAAATTCCATTCATAAGTATTTTGGGCAACAGGGGTAAAAGAATAGCTTTCATTTGCCCAAGCTTGAAAGGGCGCACACTCTACTGTTCCAACATCACAAGCAACACCAGGATCGGCTGCATCAAATACATTGTAAGGACCTCCCCCATTGGAATAAGTAAGACAAGGACCATCAAAAATATTGAGCGTATAATCTTCTGTTTCTCCAAACTGATAAGTACCACAGGCTGTTGGTGCTGGATTATTGCCATCCCATCCCATAACAATACGCATACGAGTAGATCCCAATAAAGCATCTGTTGGAACATTGATCGTACCCGTCACCAAAGTTGAAGAAGCTGTGCCACTTTGAAAGACTAATTCTCCTGCATCAAATACAAAATTTTGATTCCAATCAATATAAATAAACCAAAGTTCATTATAGACGGTTGCAGTAAAAGCTGGCTCTAAAAATATATCGTAAGATTGTCCCAATTGAACATCTGCTGAAAGATTAGTGTAATCTCCATAGCCTCCGTCGCTTCCTGAAAAATTAATGATACCATCCATTTCAACAAGACCTATCCATTCATCAACAGGATTAGCAGAAATATCACAGTAACAATTAAATGTACAGCTACCATCATCTTGGGCAGCATTGGGATCATAGTTACAAGC
>JAHDBB010000293.1:0-5346 GCA_020630635.1 Chitinophagales bacterium | reverse complement strand
CATCATCTTGGGCAGCATTGGGATCATAGTTACAAGCTGCGGGATCTGTACAACCTGTGACTCCTGGACAAGACGTTAGGCAGTTGGCACTATTGTAACGACTTCGGATAAGGTCGCCTGGTTCTTGCCCAAATCCATTGTTAAAGTTAATTCCTGTACCTGTAAGATGACAATAGCTCATAATGGTTCCTCCATTGGCTGGAAAAATGGGATTATTCGTATCAAAACAACTGGCTCCTTCTGCATCACTTAGGTCATCTATCGTACCATTTCCATCGTCATCAAAGCCATTATTCACCGCTGCAAAATTACCACAATCGTCAATTTGAGTATTGTTATTAGGTCCCCAAACACAAGCATGAGTATGCTCTGAACCAAAGTTATGCCCCAATTCATGGGCAAATATTTCGATATTTTGAGAGTAAATAGGAACATTAACTATAGTGGTCGTTAGATCTGCACTAACGGCATAAGGTCCCACATGAAAAATAGTTCCACCTGATGTAAAGGTAAAATAGGTATCACATAAAACATCCAACCAAGCAATTCCACCGCCTAAATTTCGGGTAGAGATAAAATGTGCTAAACGACCATTATAGTTATTCTGACGATTTTGGGCAAAGGCATCTAGAACTTGAATTGTAGTGGTGAAACTGACATAGGGATCAGTACTGGTCCATACAAATGCTTCGGAAAGGATAATACTGATGGTTTCATTGGTATATAAAACTGCTGTCTGGTTCATCAAATTGGTTATGTAATTATTGACATTGGCAAGATTCGCTCCATGAGCATTGTACATGGCAAAATCTGCCTCGACATAAATCTCTACACAATCGCCTGGTGCTGCTTTTTGATCAATAACTAAATCATCATTTCCTACATTGTGATAGTCTTGGACTCCACACTCAAAATAAGTAGGAACTTGCACTTTTTTATCGTTGTATAAAATATATTTTCCGCTTTTATCCTCCATCTTTCCCAAATTATAGTTGCCGTCATGGTCCATTATCAAAGCTTTGATATCGTCTTCATAAATACTGACGGCAACCATTGAATTGGGTTGATTTTGGACAATTCCGTGATAGAAAATGCCTTGATGATCTGCAAAGTCAATGCTTTGTCCATCGCTGGTTTTAAGTTGATAACCTTCTGTGACCACCTCAACTTTGTATAGTTCTAAGGCAAAATTTTTATCAGCCGTTACTGGTATTTCCAATACAAGATTATCTTTATTTTCTTGTCGAAGCGTCGTTAAGTTTTCTTGTTGAAGGCTTAAAAATACGCCATCACTCACTTCATTACTGACTTTTTCCAACAAATTGGAGGGAGCTACTTCAAATAATGACGGAGCAACATAAAAATCACTTTTAGAGACTTTTTGTATTTTTTGACCAATTTTATTGGCAGTTACTTTTTGGGAAAGTTGAATATTTTGGCGAGTTCTTTCGATTAAATCTTGTCCCTTAACAGAAAAACAGCTCAATAGGGAACACAAGATAAAAATGGAGGATAATAGTTTATTCATTGTTTTGATTTTGGCAGTAAAATATGTTCAATAAACTTAACAATTATTTTGAAAAAGGTAAACAGATTGTTGGGTGACAAGTTTATAGTGACGGGTGACTTTCGGTTCTTTCGTGGTTACTTAGGAGAGAAAGGCAAGGTACTTCGTCGTGATGGGTCTCCCCGCTATACGCTACTATTGCAAGCCTCGCTAACCCTTTTCGCCTTCCTTTTTGCAATAACGCTGCTATCGGGTCTAGTTGGTTGAGGAAGGGACTTCTTAGTTACGGGACGATGCTTTCAATACATCAAATTAATTTGTCTTTGAAAAGAAAAAACGTCCCATCGTCCCAAAACCACGAAACGAACAGAATCGTCCCTTTCGCCCCTATTTCATAAACGTTACGACCATACCAAATAGCCCCGATAGTAGTGGTATAAACGTACAAGCGTTGGCTGCCTAAAACTGGGCTGCATTTATAAGAACGGATAGCGGGACTTTCTGTAACGACGAAGCACAAAAAGTTCGCTCCTAAAAAAGAGAGAACAATAACCAATCAACTCAAAATCCAATCTCCACTGCTCCTATCTTTGCCTTATTAAAAACCCATATATCAAAATCGGTCACTTGTACCACTCCATCTAAATTGCCATCGACTAAATCATATAAATTAATCTGGGCAGGAAAAACTTTCCAAGCATCAAAATCCGACAATTGAATAACCCCGTCTTGTGTATAATCTCCTGCATACATCACCGCAAAACCATCTGTCATCATTTTTTGTTGTAGGCTTCCAAAGGCTTGATTAATATTGTTGGTAAAATCATAGGTCAGATTAGCCGTTGTATTGAGTGCATTAGAGGTTAGAATATCTAAATGATTGCGATGACGAATACAAAAATGATAGGCTTGTCCATTATTGAGATTTTCAAAACGAAGAGGATTCCCATCTGCTGCAACAATGCTTCCATCATTGAGCAATAAAGCGGCTTTGGTCTCGACTGTGATGGTAGATCGACTACCTGTTGGACTTGGCGTACCTGATCTAGCTTCCACCAAAACCCAATCGACCATATTCGCTGGAATTGAGCTCAAACTTTCATTGTCTGCATAATTATAAGGCGCAACATTATAAGGATGCGTAAGAGGTATAAACTCATTTAAATTTGTATGCATCATTCCATTTTCATTATAAGCTCCTTCCAACAAAACTTTCGCTTGAAAGGTTACACCTTGATTGATTTTTTGGCTGGTATATAAACGGTACTCTCCTGCTTCTAAAGCCAATGGCGCATAGGTATTGGAGATATAAATGCTATCTTGGGTAAAACAATCGTACCACCAACCTGTATAGGGAAAATAGACATTGTCATTTTGAGCGACCACATCAAAATTCCCCACAACATTGACATCAAAATCATTGTGATATAAAGTGATGCGTTTGGTATTTCCGCCTAAGTCAATATCATAATTGGTCGTTTTAAATGGTGCGTAATTTTTTTTGAGATGAATCATCTTGGCATAGACCTCAAAAAGATCACGTCTCAAAGGTTCTTGCTCATAATCCCATCGAATGGGTTTTGGATCGGTTCGACAGCCTCCATTATTAGAACCATCGGCACAATGATTGATGGAATAATCATAACCCAATTCTCCAAATTGCCAAATCATTTTGGGTCCAGGAAGGCTAAAATAAAAAGTAGCGTTTAGGGCTGAACGTTCCAAAGCCGTTGGAAAGTCTTGTGTATCATAACCTGCTACACCATTACCATACAACAAGGTTTTATACATCACTCGTTCTTCATCATGGCTTTCCATATATGAAACCAAATGCGGTTGCGACCATCCCCGATGTTGATATGAAGCCCACCCAAAATCAGAACTACTTATCCAACTCATAGATGCTTCAGAAAAGCTATGATTGAGATTGCCCCACAACATAAAGCCATAATTGGCCAATTCAGTCTCTTCATCATTGTTGGCAAAATGCTCTAGAATAAGATAAGAGTCTGCATCTTTCGCCCAAATCATATCCCCATATTGTTTCCACAAATTTACTCGACTCACATCATACGCATTCCAAGCACCAATATTCCCCAAAGTATTGTTTTGCGTAAAACCTTTGGAAAGATCAAAACGAAATCCATCAATTTTATAATTGTCTATCCAATGATTCAAAACCCTTTCTACATAATTTTGAGTCGCATAGCTTTGATGGTTAAAATCAAAACCTGTTCCAAAGTCATGTGTACCCACAGAGTTAAACCAAGGGCTATCATTAGTCGGCTGATTTAACGATCCATCCCAATACATTTGTACCATTGGACTCAATCCAAAAGCGTGATTTAGGACCATATCCATAATGACGCTGATGCCTCGTTGATGACAAGCATCTATAAACGCTTTCAAATGATTTTGAGTCCCATAATATTTGTCAGGAGCGAGCATATAATCAGGGTTATAGCCCCAGCTTTTATTTCCTTCAAATTCTGTAATGGGCATCAATTCAATAACATTTATACCCAATCGTTGAAAATAATCTAAGCTATCTATCAAGGTCAAATAATGATGGTCGTCTATAAAATCCCGTATCAATAACTCATAAATAACTAAGTCTGTTTTCGCTGGATTTTGAATGGTCGGAGCGACCCAATTATAAGGCGTTTGGTCGGTTTGAAAAATAGACACAATACCATCTGTTTGTCCAAAAGGATAGGCTTTTAGATTCGGATAAACAACATTGCTAATTTCCCAATCATTCCAAGGGTCCAAGACTTTTTCACACAAAGGATCTGCTACGGTCAAGTAACCATCTATCCAAAATTGATAGGCATATTCTTGTTGTGGAATCAAGCCCGACAGTTCAATCCAATAGCGTCTTCCATCGTGCGTTCGATACATTTTATGGTTTGCGTTTATTTGCCAATTAGAAAAATCTCCTTTGACATAAACCGAGTCTTTATTAGGCGCAAACAAACTTAAAATGACCGTCGAATTGTCTATATAGTTGATGCCATCTTCAATATTAGGAGGCAAAGGTTGATGATTCAAAACAGGGTCATACAATTCCCAAAAAATATCAGTATTTCCTTCGGCTCTTGCCACGATACTTCCGTCTTGATTTCTAAAAACAAAAGCGAGTTTATAAACATTTACACCTTGTGGAATACCATAAAAAGTCCGAATATTCATCGTCAAACTATACTGATCATTTCCCAATGGCGTAAGGGCTAAAGGCGCATCTGCTGTTCCCCAATTTCCTTGCACATATTGCCATCCATCATTGGTCGGACTCGTCGTGACTCCCGTATGTGCATAGATGGTTCCATTGTATCCAGCAAGAGCTTTATTCCCTTTGGATGCATCAAAAATGAGGGTAATATTATCGTCCAATCCTGCGGTATGTGGTGTAACGCTGACGACTTGTGCCAATATTGGACAGGCCAATAAAAAGAATATAAATAAAAGTAACTTTCTCATGACAAATTGATTTCTTCCCACGAATTTACAAATATAATTTTACTTTTTGATGATTTTTAAAAGCGAAGAAATGTAATAATGGAATTGTGAATACTCAATTATAAATGCGGTTTAATTCATATCTTTTTATTAGGAGCGAAAGGTTTGGAGCTTCGTCGTGTTAGAAAGGCCCGCTATCCGTTCTTATCGCCAAGCCCTTCAAACCTCTTAGCCAACACACTTTGGCGATACCACTACTATCGGGGCTAGGTTGTTAGAGACACAACCTCTCACAAACTGAACCACTTTAGAATTTCAATCATTCGGGCTATTTTTAAAAGGCATCAACGTCTCACCACCAGTCACCAGTCACCAGTCAC
>JAHDBB010000292.1 GCA_020630635.1 Chitinophagales bacterium | reverse complement strand
CGCTACTATCGGGGCTAGTTGGATTGGGTTGGGACTGCTTAGTGCCAGTTTTTGTTTCTTGTGGGATTCATCCTAAAGGAGGAAGTAAAGCTCTCTTGTTTTTTCTCGCTTTTTTGTGATTCAGAAATGTCATTTCAACCTAGGTTATATTAAAGTTTAGGTTTTTCCTGCCAAGTTGTTTATATTTTCTTCTTATTGAATGAGCATTTTTTATCTCTACCACTTGCTTTTTCTTAACTTTTACTATATTTTTGAAAAACATTAACTTTTTTAGTTAATAAAAAATATAAACGTGGAAATCACTTATAAAAGTAATAAATTAGAAAAGCAATTAACAGACGAGAAAGAAATAATCAAAGCTTATGGTAAAATACGAGGTCGGAAACTAAGAAAAAGATTAGATGACCTTTACCAATCTCCTACCTTAGCAGTAGTAAAACTTATCCCTGCTGCAAAACTACATCCCCTTATTGGCGATAAACTAGGAGAATGGGCTGTATATGTTGTCAAAAATTGGCGGCTCTGTTTTGAAATCACTAACAGTCCTATTCCTCAATTAGAAGATGGTGGAATTGACTTAGAACAAGTAACTGCTATTGAGATTATTAGTGTGGAAGATTATCATTAAAAAAATCAACTATGAATACTTTAGAAGCCAAAAAAGCTCTTCTAGTTTGTCCTGGAGATACCATACAAGAAACCATAGATGAAGTCGGTATGTCACAAGCAGAATTGGCAGAACGTATGGGACGCACAAAAGAAAAACTAAATGAACTTATCAAAGGAAAAGCTCCATTAACTAAAAAAACGGCTATTAAGCTGGAAAATGTTTTAGGAATCCCTGCTATTTTATGGATGAATTTAGAAAAGCTTTATCAAGAGAGATTACTGGAAATAGAACAATTGGAAATTGCGGAAGCTTATGAGGATTGGCTAAATAAATTTCCTATAAAAAGAATGCAAGAATTAAAGATTCTCTCTAATACAACAGATGCAGCCATTTTATTAAAAGAATTACTCAAATTCTTTAGAGTGGCTTCTCCAAAAGAATGGGATAAGGTTTATAAAGAAAAGTCTATTGCTTGTAAAATTGAATTAAAAAATTATCCTGAACCTGAGATAGCTTCTGTATGGTTAAGATTGGGAGAAATTGAAGCGGCAAAAATCCAACTAGCTTCTTTTAAAAAAAAGATTTTAAAGCAAAAAATTCAAGTTTTCAAGGACTTTTACGAAAAAGAAAATAATCCTGAAAAAATTAAAAATTGGAAATTAGATTTGCAGAAAATTTGTGCTGATTGTGGTGTTGCCTTAATATATACTCCCAATATTCCCCAAAACTCTTTAAATCAAACCACTCGTTGGATCAAAAATGGAAGTATTCCTCTTATTCAAATGAATGAACAACTTAAAAATGATGAGGCTTTTTGGTCTGTTTTTTATTACCAGATAGAACAGGTACTTTATCAAGGGAAAAAAGAAGTTTTGATTAAAAATAATAAAGAAAAAGAAGTATCCAAATACCACAATAGTACATTTTCAGTTACTAAAAGTTGGAAACTACAAAAATATAATAAAGATAGTTCTCCATATTTTGTTTACATACAAAAACCAAAATACGTATCAAAAAACCCAATACAATACGTACAATTATAAATAAATGAATATGGCATTGATAAATACACTATTAGGTATATCTAGCTTTTTCAAATTAAACGATGCAGATGCAAATAAGACTGTTTCTAAGCTTCTTGATACATTTCATTTAGCCTTAAAAAAAAGTGTTGCTAGTGTTAAATCTGAAAATGCAAGTGACAAAATTGTTATCCATCAATTAGAAAGAGCAATTCAATTTGAAAAAGAAGACATCCTTCCTATTTTTGAATACCTTGTAGAAAAAAACGTGTCTTTTAATGAGGTATTAAAAGATCCTCGACTTTTAGAATTAACAAGTAATAAACTAAATGAGATTGTACTCAAATCTTCTGATATAAATTCCAAGCTAACAAGTAAAATACTAACTACTGCTATAATCAACTTTAAACAAGAAATTTTCAATCAGTTATCTGCGAAACAAGGTATTCATGTTTTACTAAAAACAGCTTTACAAACAGAAGATCAAATAGATGAAATCAAACAACAACTTGCAACTCAGTTAGAGGAAATAAAAAATCAGAGTATTGATATTAAAGAACACATAAATAAGGTCAATCAAAAAAATGAAACATTTACTGCTGAAAAAATTCAACATGTTGCGATAAAAATAGAAGAACAGATTGATATTCTCCAACAATTATCAAAATCTGTCAAATATAATGAAGATTTAAAACAAAAGTATTTTTCGATTATACAAGAGCAATATTCCCAAATAAAAATTTTAGAAAAACATTATAAGTATAGTGAGGCGATAGAAAAATATAATGCTATTCTTAAAATTGTACAAGAAAACTTTAAAGAGGAGAAAATATGGATTTACCATATTTATAAAAGTTTAGCCTTTTGTTATGATGGTTTAGAAGAAGTTGAAAAAGCTGCTGAATGTAGAATAAAAGCACTTGAGTTTAACCCTAATGATTCACGAGCTATATACTTAGGTATCTTAGGTTATATGGCATTTGACAATCAACAAATTATAGAAAAACTCTTCAGTACTCTAAAGAAAGATTTTCCAAAGACGAGAGAAACATTTTTGGCACAACTTTATTTAAATAGTTTAGACAAAGATTCTTTAGAAAAATTAATAGCCCAAATCCCAGAAAATTTAAGTGAAGATTTTGAAATACATCATGCTATTTCTGTATGTTATTCAAAACTCAAAATGAAAGAAGAATATATACAATATAGGTTTAAATGCATAGACAATTCTCCTGAACCTCATACTAAAGCAATGATGCAAGCCTCTCTTGCTTATCAGTTACATTCAGAATATACCAGTTCTTTTTCCAGTCATAGTCCTACCCATTTTAATCAAAAAACCATTGATATTTTAAAACAGGCTAGTGAATTATATAAAGATTCTTGGATTTTTTTTAATAAAGTAAACAACAAAGAATATAAAAAAGTAATTGCTCTTAATTTAAGTACAATTTATGCTTCTCTAAATAATTTAAAAGAGGCTATTAAGTGGGTAGATAAATGTTTAGAAAATAATATTGAAGATGATTATACAAGAGAACATAAAATCATGTATTTGCGTCAATTAAATAAAATTGATGATGCTTTGATAGAATGTGAAAAAATTAAAGATTTTAAAAATAATGATTACCAATGTTTATGTTTATATGTAGAGCTTTTATATAACAGTAAAAAGAAAGAAAATAAACAAAAGGCTATTGACCTTTTAAATAACCATATCAGATCACATGAAAATACTCCCTTATCTATCATTAGACTTGGTTCTTTTTTAACCAATATTCTCTTACAAGAAAAAGATATAAAGGAAGCACGTAAAACCATAAATGTTTTAAAATATATAAATCCAAATGAAAATCACTTCTTACTGTTAGATAGTATTGTGACACTAGAAGAAGATAACAAAGAAGAAAGCAATCAAATTTTATTGAATTTACTTAAAGAGATTAAACAAGATTCTGAAGATGATTTTTTATTTTTCTTAGGTCGGGAATTATTTGATCGACAACAATATGAAAATGCTATAAAAGCATTAAAATTAATTAAAGATATAAGCAGATACATACAAGGACAATCTTTGTTATTTCAAAGTTATATAAGTATTAAGAAATTTGACCTAGCATTACAAGTTTGTCAAAAAATACGCCAAGAAATAGGTCTTATTGAATCTTTTGCATACAATGAAATTTCTATTTTATCTAATAATAGAGATTATTCAAATGCAATTGGAATTGCAGAATCTTTCATACAAAAATATCCAGATAATTTAACGATGAAACTTCGGTTAGGTAATCTCTATATCAAAAATGATGATATAGAAAATGCAACTGGTTTACGTTTTGATATTTATTCTCAGTTATCAGAGATTCAAATTCATGATTTAGAGTTATTTATTCAATATTTAATTGGATTAAATAAAAGACAAGAACTACTTAATTTAAAATATGATTTATGGCGAGTAAATAAGTCAAGAGAAGCTTGTGAAACTATTGTTAGAATAAGTACACACTTAAATGTCACAGAAGAGGAACTTTTCGTTGAAGAAATTCAAGATAACACAGTTTTTATCCTTCGAGACCAGTTCGATAGAGATATACAATATATACTGTATAATAAACGAACAGCAAATTACTCAGATAATTTTGAAATTAATCAAGAACATCATTTATATAATAAATTAATTGGTGCTAAAAGAGGAGACATAATAGAATGGGGAACAACACCATTCTTAGATGAAAAAGAGAAGAAAACAGTCGTGGGAATTATGACAACTCATCAACATGCTTTTTTAGAGGCAACTCAACGATTAACCCACCAGTATAGAGGACAATCTCTTTTTGTTGGTTATGAATATAAGACTCCAGAAGAAGGAGTACAGCATATTTTTAAGATGACAGAACAACTTAAAGAAAAAGAGAAAAACAGTAAATTCACAAAAGAAGAAATTATTGCATCTGCCATTCTTAGATATAGACAAGGTTACTTTCCATTAGGTACATTTGAGACACTTTTACAGCAACCTATTGTTTTAATATGGCATAGTTTTATTAGTGATAAAAATATGCAAATTATCAACTCGTTTTATACCTTAGATGAATGGAGAACCAATAACTCTCTTTTAAATAAAAAAAATACTTGGTGTTGTGATATTACAGCTATTCTCGCTTTATACTATTCAGGAGTCGGGGATATAATAATCAAGAAAACTGGCAAGTTAAAAGTTGCACAAACAACTATAGATATAATTCGTGATGTAAAAACTCATAGAATGAGTCCTTTAATAGCATTTTCTCCTTTATATATAACCGATTCAGCAAATCAAATTATCCATGAAACAACTCAAGCACAATATCAATTAATGTTAGATAATATTGTTGATATTGACAATTGGGTAAAAAAGTATTGTTCAAAGGGTGAACCTGCTCATTTAAAATTAAGTATTCCACAAAACAAAAAAGAAAAACAAATGATGGCTTATGGAGAGAGTACTTACGATACTTTATTATTAGCCAAAGAAAAAGAATATACTATTTTATCTGATGACTATGCTTTTAGAAGTCTTATTTTTTCTGAGTATCAAATAAACTCCACTTGGGTTCTTGGCTTATTAGAATTTATGAAAAATGATAGTGATAATATTACAGAACAGAAAAGAGTGCAAAAAGGAATCAATAAATTAATAGAAATGGGATTTATTTTTGAACAACCAACCGTACCAGTATAATAAGATTGTGTCCTCTCAAAAATAGACCCGAATGAGTTAAATTCTAATATGAAAATCTTAAATTCTAAAGCGATTCCGTTACTACGAGGACTGAACTCAACCAACTAGCCCCGATAGTAGTGGTATGAATGTAAAAGCGTTGGCTACCTAAAACTTGGCTGCATTCATAGGAACGGATAGCGGGACTTGCAATACAACGAAGCAAGAGCCATTCGCTCCTATAAAAAAACGACCAACTTGTAAATCATACAAATTGGTCGTTTAAATAAGACTCGTCAATTATTGCATTTATACCTTTAATTCACGATTACTTTTTTTGTTCCCTCTAAAGTCTTGACATAGTAAATACCTGTCATCCAATCCTCTACATTCAATTGAATACGCTTTTGGATATTTCCTTGCCATATTATTTTTCCACTCACGTCCATAATTTGAATGGCTTGATTCGGATTTGTCAACTCAATAAAAAGCCAAGAACTAGCGGGATTGGGATAGACTTGAATGCGTTCATGGATGGATTCCAAAGCCGTATTTTCTCCTTCGTTATTGGCTCCAAAGGTTGCATCTTGCAATACAAAATCACCCGTTCCATTGGGAATCCTTGCAAAACCTTTGTCCGATTCCAAATTTTCAAAATCAACTTGATCCACTCTTTCAATATCGGGATTCAACAACATCAAGGTTTCGCCACTAGCCGCCAATTTGAAGTTGGCATGATAGTCGCCTTGACTGCCATCTTCATCCGCCCAAACAATCAGATATTCGTCTGGATTTAAAATCGTCCCTTCAGAAATTTCCCACTTACGCAAGTTGTTGAGATTGTCTGTCAAATAATAGCCACTTAAATCAACTGTTTCATCTGTCACATTATACAGTTCTATCCAATCGTCAAAGTCTCCTGCTTCATCCGCCACACTTTCATCATTGGAAGCCATTATTTCATTGATAACAACAGGCTGTTCGGCTGATTCATTAATTCCTACTTGATAAATGTAAACATCTTGTTCGGCTCTTCGAGGCATATAAGTTGCCGTTTTGGCTGCATCATCTGCGATGGCTTCCACATAGTAACGAACATAAGACGAGGCTTCAAAAGCGGGAATCGTGCCGCCATAAATGCCATCTCCAGCCTCTCCGTCATTGTGTTCACCATCATCGTACATCAAGGTTTCACTAAAGACTCCCACCAAACCTGAAGCATAATATAAAACGACTTTATCGACCTCCATCCCTGATATATTGGCTGTCACAACTACTTCTTCGTCAGGTTGCGGAATGGCTAATGCTTCGTCATTGACTAAATGCGTAACGTCTTCAATTGTTAAATTGGGTACATCAATTTCTGCATGATTCATCAAAAAATCTTTTCTATCTGCTAAAAAGTCTTTGACATTTTCGACATCATTCAAAAACTCATTGTAAGAATAAATCGCCTTGGGATCATTTTGAACAACATCATTAATCAAACTCACATAATCATTAATTTTTTCTGTCAAAGTTGCAACATCCATATATTCCTCCAAGATCGTTCGTACATGTGCCAAGTATCGCTGTCTCAATTCTGGAACGGCAAACAAGCGATTCATCAAAGGGAAATCACTATCTTGTTCATTGTAAAAAGGACTCCAAGTAACATATTCATTTAACATACAACTATTGCCATCATATTCAAGTGGAACGATTAAGTTGGTTTCTTCATCCCAATAAACATAATAGTCCATTCCGCCTTTCCAAACATAGCTGTCTTCATCGGTAAAGATAATTTCATGTGCCAAAAACCAAAGGGCTTTATCGACATCCATATAATGTCGAAGAGAATCTGCTAATTGATCCAAAGGTAAGTTATTGAGTTTGTCACAAACTTGCATAAGGTCTTCCCAAGGATTTTCTTTTTGGGTACTTTTGAGGGTATAGAAATCCTCATACTCCGTCACATCATCTCCCAAATAATTGAGGGTTGAAAAGCCTGTTCCAAAAGGACCACCAGGACCGCCTGGACCACCGCCTCCACCTGGTCCACCACCAGTAGTTGTTTTAAGCGCTCTCCAGCGAGTTCCATTATTATTCCAAAACCACTCTTTCAAAAACTCTGCATTTAGTTGTTGGACATTGGCGTACACTCCCCAATCTTGTCCATTCAAATTCACTTGTACAAAAGAGGATTGCAAGCTTGGATTATATTGTCGTCCAATATGGTTAAACAAAACTTCTCTAATGGCAGAAGGGTCTTGAAATCCTCCATTCAAATTTAGGGTTTCGTATCCCATTACATCTTGTCCATCAATCAAGGAATCTATGGTAACATTGAAAGATTTTTTTTCAGAGTTATTCATAAAGTCAGAAGTCTGTCCTTTGATTCTTACAAAGACACTATCGTAAGTCTCTCC
>JAHDBB010000291.1:5173-7788 GCA_020630635.1 Chitinophagales bacterium | reverse complement strand
AACAGTCGTTGATTGATAAGGAAGCGCAAGATGCACAGGATTTAAGAGAGGGCTAAAAAGACCAAAACTTTCACAAAATGAACCGTAATTTGACAACTTTCACCAAGCAATGAACCATCTCCCTTGAGCGAGAATTAAAGAGGGTGGTATTGTTAAATTTCCACGAACCGCCAAAAATACTTTACTTCATTCTTTAGGATGAGGGAGTAAACAGTATTCCAAACGTTGTGTCCTTGCAAAAATAGCCCCGATAGAAGTGGTATCACCAATGTGTATGGGCAAAGGGTTCGGGTGGCTTGGTGATAAGAACGGATAGCGGGACTTGCCAGTACGACGAAGTATAAAACCCTTCGCTCCTAGCCAAAATATGGAATAGGATTTTTAGGATTGTTTCGTGATTAATAGGATTTTTCAAGTAAAGAAGCGAAACGTCCCATCGTCCCAAAAGCACAAACTGAACCGAAAGTCACCATTCACTATGTACCCGTCACTCAAAATCAAAATATGCCCTTACCCAAGTATATACAAGCCATCCAACCCCAACATATCTTCATCACCTTTGGCGTACTCACCCTTACAAGCATCGCAGGAGCCATCGCCCTAGACAACTTCTTTATACTCATCCTCCCCTTTTTCGCCACCCTTTTATTGGCAACGCTTGTAGATTTCAAACTCATCTTTATCAGCCTCTTTTTACTCCTGCCCATTTCGATGGAAATGAGTCTGCCAGGAGGAATTGGAACCGACTTCCCTTCCGAACTCTTGATGGTCTTCTTGATGTTTAGTGGATTTTGTTACTTTGGAGCCAATGTAAAGAAGATAGATAGAGACTTTTTTAATCACACCTTGACGAAGTTGGTCTTAGCTCACCTTTTTTGGATTGGATTGGTCGCCATTTTATCACAAATCTTTGTCATTTCTGTCAAATACTTCTTGGCGAAAACGTGGTATGTCACCGTTTTTGTGTTCTTAGGAGGTCTTTTTATAAAGACAATAGACGACTTTAAAAAGGTATTTTGGTGCTTGTTGATACCGATGATGGTGGCGATATTGGTCATTTTGGCAAAACATAGTGCCTATGGATTTAGCTTTGAAACCATCAATAAAACAACCTATCCTTTCTTTCGGAATCACGTAAACTATGGTGTAATGATGGTTTTATTGGTTCCTTTCGCTTTTTTGGTACGAAAGTGGTATAAGTTTGGAAGTATCGCCCGATTTATCATCAATGTGGGAATTTTTTTATTATTTGTGGGGATTACTTTTGCTTATACGAGAGCCGCTTATATCTCCTTGATACTCATGCCGATTGGCTACTTTTTGTTTCGGTATAAATGGACCAAAACCGCTATCACAGGAGGGGTATTAACGCTATCAATAGCCTTAACCTATTTGATAATCGGAAATAATTACCTTAATTTTGCGCCCGATTACGACAAAACAATCTATCATTCCAACTTTGAAGATCACTTGGAAGCAACCTTAGCACTCAAAGATTTGTCAACGATGGAACGGTTTTATCGCTGGGTAGCAGGGATCAATATGAGTACCGAACATGTTTTGACAGGTTTTGGTCCAGGTACTTTCACCCATTTTTATCGCTCTTATACCTCATCGCTTTTTCAAACGTATGTGAGTGATAATGAAGATGAATCTACGGTCCACAACTATTTTTTGTTGGTATTGATAGAACAAGGATGGGCAGGTTTTCTGATTTTTATGACTTTGTGTATTATGATTTTTATCAAAGGCGAGCAGATTTATCATGAGACCCGTGACCCACAACAGCAACAATTGATTATGGCATGTCTGATTTGTTTGCTGGTAATTATGGCGAATAATTTTATGGCAGACTTGATTGAAACGGATGAGATAGGATCATTTTTCTTTATCTGCATGGCGATCATTATCAATCAAGATCTTTATAATAAAAGGAATAGGGAAAAAATAACCCGAACTATTCCTGACAACAACCAAAGCAAAATGGAAAACCTTACCAATTAAGGATTTTCTCAAAACAAAACTTCTTAAATGTTCCCTAAAATTTAAGAAGCAAAAAACAAAAAAATGAAAAGTTTTATACTCAATGGCATGTTTGTGCTGTTATGTATGTGCTGCATTTCGGGCGGTGTGACTGAAGACCCGAATCATGCAACCAAACCGTACTCTTTTGTATTTGAAGACTTAGATGGCAATACGGTCAACTTGGATGAAATGTACGATAAAACGGTCTTTCTCAATTTTTGGGCGACCAGTTGTGGACCTTGTATCCGTGAAATGCCTTCTATGGCAAAAGCGAAAAAAGCCCTCTCTGATACGAATTATATCTTTTGTGTCGTCTCCGATGAACACCCTAAAAATTTAATGGATTTCAAAAGAAAAAATAAAAGCAAATATCCTTTTGAATACTTGTACAGCCCCAACAATAAAAGAAAATTTGATGTCAATTTCTTGCCCCATACTTATGTCTTAAAAAATGGGATGATCTTGGCAACTTATAAAGGTGCTTATGATTGGGCGGAATCGGCTAATATTGAGATGTTGAGAGCGATGGCGCACTAAATAAACGCATACAATCGGATTACTCTGCCAACAATGAAGGAGTAATCCGATTT
>JAHDBB010000291.1:3129-5073 GCA_020630635.1 Chitinophagales bacterium | reverse complement strand
AAACGCATACAATCGGATTACTCTGCCAACAATGAAGGAGTAATCCGATTTTTTTTACGAAAAACAAATTCGTGTATTCGTGGCTAAAAAATCACAAACCAAAGAGCAAGTCACCAGCCACTTATCACCCATCACTCTTATCCACTCAATCCAATGGCTCAAAAAACAACTCATTTTCAGAAGCTGCAATCACCGTTGAAACCGTCGCATCTCCCGTCACATTCACCACCGTACGACACATATCCAAAATACGATCTACAGGAAAAATAATCGCAATCCAAGCACCAGGTAAACCCACCGATTCCAAGACCAAAATCAACATCACCAATCCTGCACTCGGCACAGCAGCCGACCCTATCGAAGCCAAAGTTGCTGTCAAAATTACTGTAATTTGTTGGGCAATCCCCAAATCAACCATATGAAATTGTGCCAAAAAGATAACTGCAATCGCTTGATACATACTCGTTCCGTCCATATTCACCGTTGCACCAATCGGTAAAACAAAATTGGTAACATCCTCCGACACCTTCAAATTGTCACGTACACAATCCAATGTCACAGGCAAAGTAGCAGCACTTGAACTGGTCGAAAAAGCCGTCATTTGAGCAGCTCCAATGCTTCTAAAAAAGTCTCTATACGAAATTTTCCTTGCAACGATTTTCACCACCATTGGATATATCACAAAAATCATTATCCCTAATCCCAATACCACCGTCAATGAATACCAACCCAAACCCTTAAAAATATCAATTACCGCATTGGGATCATCACCTGCCATATCTGATATTTTTCCTGCTAACAAGGCAAATACAAAGAAGGGCGCTACTTTCATAATCACATCTACCATCTTGATAAAAACGGCATTGACTCCATCTACGAAAGCGATCACAGGAGCTGCTATTGTTTCATCAATATACAATAAAATAACCCCAAAAAAGATGGCAAAAAAGATAACTTGTAACATCTCTGGCTTACTCAATGCCGACACAAAATTGGTTGGAACCATATCGACTAAAAACTGAAGCGGTCCACTTCCTCGTTGATTATCTGCCTTTTCCAGCTTATCACCCAGATTCGTATTACTCTTTAATTTTTCCCGTTCCGAAGCATTCAACTCCCGGTATTGCGCCTGTTCTGCTGGAGACAAAGACACAAAAATCGACTTGTCGTCTGCCAATTCTTTTCCATTATCCAATGCCCACAGTTCATAATCAATCCGATTTTTCGTCCTTTGTTCTTCACTAGCAAAAGTACCTGGCTGAATCACATTGACTAAGGTAATTCCGATGGTGATGGCAAAAACTGTCGTTACCAAGTAGGCCCCAAGCGTCTTCGCTCCCATCCGTCCCAATCGTGAGCCATCGGTAATACCCGATACTCCTTGAATGATGGAGAATAAGACCAATGGAACGGCAATCATTTTGAGCAATCGAATAAAAATATCTCCAAAAGGTGCAATCCACTTCAAGGTAAATTGACTCCATCCCATGGAGCTGGAGACCAATGCCCAAATCACTCCTAAAATCAATCCAATAATGATTTGCAATGCGAGTTTTGTATCTGGTTCTTTCGTCCCTTCCTTTGGTTTATTCGATTCTTCTTGCGTTGTTTTTGGATCTTCCTTTGGTTTTTCCATAACTTTTTCTGGTTTAGTAACTTATGAGAGGTCTATTTCTTTTTTGGATTATTCTTTGATAAATAGGAGGAGCGAAAGGTTCATCACTTCGTCGTAAAGGAAAGTCCCGCTATCCGTTCTTATGCTAAAAGCTTGGCTATATTCAAATAGCGACTTCAAGTCATCATTTGATTTGCTTGACTGCATTTAGCATACCACTACTATCGGGGCTAGATCGTTGAGGTCTCAACCTATAGTAACTGAACAGTATTCGTGTATTTGTGGCAAAGATCACATAAGCACTGAAAGTCACTCATCACCAATCACTC
>JAHDBB010000291.1:1959-3029 GCA_020630635.1 Chitinophagales bacterium | reverse complement strand
TCACTCATCACCAATCACTCGTCACAAAAAAAAACTCACCCCCTAAAATCCGCCCAAACTCGTCCCAAATACCCTGTAAACAACCCAATCAAAGTACCCAAAATCCCACCAAAGAAAATGTCCGCAGGAAAATGAACACCGACATACACCCGACTATAAGCGATACTCGCTGCCCAAAATAACAAGACAGGGATCAACCAACGAAAGCGTTGTCCGAACAAGATAATCCAACAAAATGCCAAAGCAAAATGATTGGTCGCATGTCCAGACACAAAACTTTTGCCACTTCCACATCGAACCAATAAACGGATTTCTTCAGAAAAAACAGGTAATTGACAAGGGCGCAAACGACCCACATAAGGTTTGATTAATCCACTACTCAATTGATCTGCTAAAAAAACAGTCAATAAGATAACCGCTAAGATTCTAACGCTTTTATGAGGATAGTTAAATACCACAAAGGCTCCTACAAAAAGATATAGCGGAAGCCAAAAGTAAGCATTCGTCCAAAAAGGCATCATCCAATCCAAAAAAGGATGTGTCCATACCTCATTTAAAAGCTCAAAAAAATAAAAGTCCCATTGAATCAGTTGTTCCAGCACAAAGTCAATTAATTAGTGAACAAAAAACAAATATACAAAAAACTCCATTCACCTATTAGTGAAGTAGCAGAAATAAACAGTAAGGAATAGGAAAGAATAAATGGTAGGAAAAAATATTTTACTGGCACTAAGAAGTCAGAACCACAACCATCTAGCCTCGATAGCAGTGGTATGGCTGCCCGAAGATTGGCGTGGATTGTGGAGAAGCAGCAGCAATAAGAACGAATAGCGAGACCTTCCGTCACAACGAAACAACACCCATTCGCTCCAAAAAAGAAAAACCCAAACACACTTTACCTCATTCTTTAGGATGAGGTCAGGTAAAGAACCGAAAAAGAGCTTTACCTCATTCTTTAGGATGAAGCCAAAAAAGAACCGAAAAGAGTTTTACCTCATTCTTTAGGATGAGAGGTAAAGAACCGAAAAGAGCTTTACTTCGGGATGAAGTCACAAAACGAACAGCATTCA
>JAHDBB010000291.1:0-1859 GCA_020630635.1 Chitinophagales bacterium | reverse complement strand
CATTCACAATTCATCATTACAAAACCTCCCCCCAATTACCTGTAATAGTAGGATACAACAACGCTGCCCGCAACTCTTTTAAATAAGCCTCACGAGAGATATTGACCGCCCCCAAACTTTCTAAATGGCGAGTATAAACTTGGCTATCAATCAACTCAAAGCCCTGTTCGACCAACTTTTGCACCAAGGTAATAAATGCAGCCTTAGAAGCATTACTTTGGTGGGTAAACATCGACTCACCAAAAAAGATCCGTCCCAATGCCACACCATACAATCCCCCAACCAATTCATCATCCTTCCAAGCCTCTACCGAATGAGCCACGCCCATACGATGCAATGCCCTGTAAGCCCGCATCATTTCAGGTGTAATCCAAGTACCAGCGACCTCTTCGCCCTTACGAGGACGACTACATTCCAAGATCACTTGGTCAAAAGCCGTATCGAATCGAATCTCAAACTTTTTTTGACGCAACACTTGGCGCATACTCTTGGACACCTTCAAATCTTCGGGATATAACACAAAACGAGGATCAGGCGACCACCAAATGATGGGTTCGTTTTCCGAATACCATGGGAAAATGCCCGAACGATAAGCTAATAACAATCGTTCAGGATTCAAGTCTCCACCAATAGCGAGGATGCCCTCATCATTGGCAAGATGTGGAGAAGGAAATTGCATTTCGTCAGATAAATAATAGAACAACATAGTTGCTGGGTCCACTCAATTTAAGAAAGTATTTTATTCAATTGTTGCACTTAAGCCTCTATCAACCAGTGCCTCTTTTAATGGACTTAGACGGTCTTTAGAACCTTCCTTTACCGTACATTTGCCCTTGAAATGAACAATCATAGAGCATTGTTCTGCTTGTTGAGGATGGTGTTGACAGACTTTGATTAAAGACTCTATCACCCATTCAAAGGTATTGTAATCATCATTGTATAAAATCAATTGATGATTAAGACCAACTAACGAGTCTAGCAACTCATCTATATCACTCTTTGTTTTGTGTAAAGTGTCAGACATATTTTAGCTATTAGGTAGTGTAGAAAAATGGAAAATATTCCATAAGTTTTAAAATCAAATTTTTGGAGGATGAAAGCATAATATTGCGCTGTATTAGAATTATGCTTTATGATATTGGAGGTCCGTAAAGATAATAAAATTTTTGATTCTCTCAACTTCTTTTCTAAAGTCTTTTCGCAAAAACCCTCAATAAACGCAGTCATATCTTACAAAAGAGTAAAAAATGGCTTTTTAGAGATTTATGCATACTTTAATGTAGACAAATTAATTGCAAGAAGTAACAACAGTTTTTATATAAAAGAAAAAAACAAGATATAATCAACTAATAAAAAGATCATTAAGGTCAACGCATCTTTTTTTATGGCAATCAAGTACTTTTGAGACCATTTTTTCAATTAGGAATGACTCTTTGAAAATCAATAAGTTCTATTATTGCTCAAGCCAAAAAAAATGTGTAATTTGTCCAGTCATTTTACCTTGTAAGTAAAAGGACTCAATAAGATTAAAACATTTTTAGAAATTAATCTTTGTTTGACTTTATTTTTTTTCAACAAAAAAATCATTTTTTAGAAATTTCTAAGTGTTCTTATATGAATAGTTTATTACGTATTCTCTAAATTTCGTCCTTTTATGAACGATGCTTATTCATTCCCCATTAAACACTTAGAGCAGCAAAGTATCCAAATTATTTCAGATAGTTTATCTATTTTTTAGAAGCGAAAGGCAAAGTACTTCGTCGCAATGGAATGTCCCGCTATCCGTTCTTATTCGTATGGCTAGGTTTTTCTAAGCCAACGCTGCTACACGAATACCACTACTATCGGGGCTAGATCGT
>JAHDBB010000290.1 GCA_020630635.1 Chitinophagales bacterium | reverse complement strand
CGAGGTTTACCAAGTCTTCTCATACAACCACGCCTGTTTCATCTCGTAAGAGAACGGACCCTGCGAGTCAAACAGAAGATGTATTTTTCTTACTTTCTCATTTAGACGAGGATTTGTCTCACCAAATTGCAACGGAGCAAATGATTAAAGTCAATGGGAATTATTATTACCGTAAAAACTAAGACTGGTGACTGGTGACGAGTGATAAGTAAATTATTTTAATTAAACTAACATTCATTCTATACATAGGTAAATGCAGGGTCGTTTGGCTCTGTATTTATTGGCTCATTGGTGTAGGGGCAACACGTCCGACTGTCTATTGGATGCCAAGGGTTCGATTCCCTTATGAGCCGCAAGAGTACTACAATGGTACTCGACAATTGTGTGATTTTATAAGGCAATTAAAAATAACAAATAATTTCATTTAGGTGTCATCTTTTTCCTTCATACTTTGTTAAAAAGCCTCGTGATAGCCCTGCTATCTCTACGTTTTTTGCCTCGTCTGATGAAAAAATATTTAACCTAAATAAATATTTGTTAAACTTAAATTGCCTAAATGCAGGGTCTTTTGGCTCTGCGTTTGTTGGCTCATTGGTGTAGGGGTAACATATCCGACTGTCTATTGGGTGCCAGGGGTCCGATTCCCCTATGAGCCGCAAGAGTACTAAAATGGTACTCGACAATTGTGTGATTTATGCTTTAACTGCTCGCTTCAATCGGAAGGGGGCAGTTTTTTTATTTACTACATAGGATTGACATGAGTTTTTTACCACATAAGATATTGAAGATTGATAAGAGTTTTTTTACCACAGAATCTAATACTAAAGGTTATGTCCTCAACCTAATAGCCCCGAATGGATTAAATGCTAATTTTTAATTTTAAAATTCTAAAACGATTCAATTTGTATACATAACGGCAAACTATTTTTAGATTCCGTAAGTCGAAAAGACTTACTTGCATTTAGAACCACAAGTCGAAAAGACTTGCGGGATTGCTTAATATTGAGGAATAAGGTGATTTTTGAAAAATCTAAATTTAAAATGCCTTTATGTATAAAGCGTTCTGTCCTTTCAAAAATAGCCCCGATAGTAGTGGTATGAATGCAGAAGCGTTGGCTGCCTAAAACTTGGCTGCATTCATAGGAACGGATAGCGGGACTTTCCAATACAACGAAGCACCCAACCTTTCGCTCCTAAAAAAAAGTACGAACTGAACTGCATTCATCATTTACCATTATCAAATTCCTTTCGCTTCTAAAAATAAAAAAAAGCCCGTCCATTGGTTGATGAACGGGCTTGGTATATTGCATTTATATCTTATTGCGGTAGTACTTTGGGAACGACAAATTTCATGATGATGCCGATGAGTCCACCTGTGATGGCTCCTGTGGCAATGTCGTCTAACCATAAGCCTGACTGGGCTGCAATGGCTATGAAAAATAAGGCTCCGACGATGGCTCCGATGCCGATGATGCCCGCAGAACGAACTTTGGTGGCGGCAAAACCGATAAGCGCACCCATTAGGGCAGGCATTAAAATCATTGACCAATTTCCATTAAATAGAAACATTTCGATGACTCCTAAAATGACTCCAGCAATGAGTCCAACTCCGATACTTCCTCCCATAATTGTAATGTTTTTATGTTATAAAATAATTTAGCAATAGTGTAGAGGGAAAGTTTATAAAAGGTAAGATTTAGTCATCATCCCATTCTTTTTGACCTCTTCCTTTGCCACGACCTTTTCCTTTACCCTTTCCTTTATACTTGAGTTTTTTCATTCTTTCTTTTTCTCTTTTTCTTCTCTCTTTATCCTTTTTTCTTCTTTCTTTGTCTCGTTCTTTATCTCGCTTATCCTTTTCTTTAAATCGTTCTAAGATGTGTTTATGGCGTTCTTTCATTCGCTCCTCAATACGTTTATGACGTTCTTGTGTACGTTTTTCGATTCTTTCTAATTTCTTTTTGAGTCGATCTTCTGACGTATTTTCGTAGTCAAAATCCTCATCATCATCGGCTTCTTCGTAATATTTTCTATCTTCTTCCTCATAATACTCATCTTCTTGTGGCAAAGGCTTTTTTCCTGCTTGTTTCTTTTTAGAAGATTTTTGTTGTTGTCTGGCTTTTTCTTGCTGTCTCTCGTGTTCCTGTTGCTTGGCTTTTTGTTTTTTCGCCTTTTCTTCAGCTTTTTTCTTAGGCATGACTACCTCTTCTTCTACATATTCATCATCTTCACAGTATTCTTCATCCTCTACAATAGGCTCTTCTACCCTACCCTTTCTTTTTGCCTTTCTTACTTCTTGTTCTGTTTGTTCTTCTTCCTCATCGCCTCTAAAAATATCAAAAATACCTTTTCGTTTCTTTTTAGCTTTTTCTTTCTTTTCTGCTTTTTTCTTATCGACTGGCTCGTTGGTTTCTTGTGTTTCTTTGTTTCTATCTTTTCCAAAAACCTTGTCAAAAATGCCTTCTCTTTCTTTTTCTGGTTTTTCTTCCTCATATTCTACATCAACCGTTTCGTTGGTTTCTTGGTTTTCTATTTCTCTAGCCATTTCTTCGAGTTGTCCTTTGGCTTCATCCGCAAATTCTTGGGCTTTATCTCTAAATATATCAAATAGACCTTTTCGTTCTTTTTTCTTTGCCATAATAGCTTTTTGTATAATTAAAAAATATAATTGGGATGAAGGGGCGTTTTGCGGCGACCTGTCTAAAGTTGCCAAGTTACCCTCATTGTAAAAAAAGAAAGGGTCAGTCATTTCAATCGGATTGCTATGGCAAAAACGGGAAGACCCATCCGATTGATTTATATCAATAGACTCCTTTCTCTTTATCAATCGGATTGCCTCTTCTGTTCTAGGTTAGCAATCCGATTGAAGCGAGTCATTTTTTCTTTGATTGTAAAATGGGACAATAATAGTGGTAACTTTAGACGGGTAGCCCGTTTTGCTCTTCTCACAATTTTTCTGTTGAAATTATCAGCAAAAATAGTAAAAATATTTAATTGATAACTCTTACTGCTTTTTTTATACGCTTTTTCCAGTATGTAGAGTCCTCTACCTGGGTAATGGTCACACCTTTGGAGGAAGTAGCGTGAATAATTTTTAGGGGTTCTCTTGGGTTAGAGATGACAATACCTACATGGTCAATCTTTCTTTTACCAAAAAAAACTAGATCGCCTTTTTGTGCTTTGTGCAATTTGATCTTTTTTCCATGTTTGGCTTGTTCTTTGGAGGTACGAGGTAAATTGTAGCCGTTTTTTTTGTAAACTTGTTGGGTCAATCCAGAGCAATCTAAGCCTTTTTTGGTGTTTCCTCCCCATTTATAAGGGGTTCCCATATACTTTCTGGCATCTTTGACTACTTGTTTCTTTTGTTTATTGATGGCTTTTTTCGTACTTCTGGACGTAGGACGATTGCGGGAATTTTCGACTTTTTTGGTCGTTGTAGAAGTAGGACGAGTACGATTTTTTGTCGTATTCTTAGATGTTTTAGTAGGACGAGTACGAGGTTTGGTGGTGGTTTGTGGGCGAGTGCGAGAACGTGTTGTTGCCGTAGTTGGTTCTTTTTTGCGAGTTTTTGACTCATTGGAATTGATAGGCGGTCTGGTACTATCGCCAAATAGCTGGTTGAATTTGTCTCTTACGGCTTCTTGAGTGTCTAGCTTTTTAGCTTGCTTATTTCTTTTCTTTTTATAGCGTTTTTTAGCTTGAGCATTTATATCATTCTGTCCAATGAGTAAAAAACAAATACTCAAAATTAGGAGGAAATATTTCTTCATTGTTAGGTTGTTTTATGCTTAACAAACTGACAAAACCCTTCTTTGTATAGAAGAATTTTGCCAGATAATTAGTTTGAAATAGAAAGTTACAAAATTTTATCTATTTCCTTTGCCTTTTCCCTTCCCTTTTCCTTTGCCTTTTCCCTTGTTATTACCTCTATCTTTACCAGGTCTTTGGATTCCTCCATCATTTCCTCCGTTATCACTATCATTATCGGCTTCTGGGTCATCTGTTTCTTCTGAGTCATTGGTATAACCTGTGTCATCGGTATAACTAGTTTCAGTTGCACCATTTTCTTCATTGTCTTCTTCACTTGTATAATCTGTTTCTTCAGTTGATTCTGTTGATTCTGTTGATTCTGTCGATTCTGTCGATTCTGTCGATTCGGTAGACTCCGTTGATTCAGTAGACTCGGTGGACTCTGTAGATTCAGTAGATTCGGTTTTGGTATGCTTAGTATGCTTAGTATGCTTTCCTTTACCTTTTTTGGTATTTCCAGTAATCCCTTTACCTTCAAAATAATCTCCACACTCGTCTTCTAAAGCATCTATCTCTGCTTCATAAGCATCCATAATAGATTCCATTTCATCTTCAAATGCTTCTCTCAATGCTTCTTTTTGTTCTTCATAGTTATCATCCCGATTTTCACGCAATTCTTCCATTTCTTTTTTATGGTCTTCTCTCAATTCTTCTCGTTCTTTTTTAAAATCTTTTCTTAATTCTTCATATTGTTTTTTACAATATTCTTTTTGGGGTGGTTGTGCGTAGGTTGTAAATGTAATGGCTAAAAATAAGCCCATCAAAGTAAGTAGATTTTTCATCTGGTTATTTTTAATTTTTTGTTAAGAAATAAAAACAGTTTTCAGACCACAAAGATAGTGGGAAAGTTTAAAGAAATGTTAATTTTTTTTATGGTTTCATCCTAAAAAATCAAGTAAAGATTATTTTTTGGAGCGAAAGGTTGAGTTTCAATAATTATGAACCACTATTTCATTGATGAAGTAGTGGTTTTTTTATTTTCCATTAATTTTTTTCAAAAAAAGGAGACATTTCTTCAATACAAATGTTAAGATTATTATCTATATACTTTTAACAATGTTTACATTACGATAAAACATGTCATTTAGAGTAGCTAAAATAGGTACGACAAATTGAAAAAAATGTAATCAGCGCTAGTTTGATTCTTATTTAGATTTGGAGTGTAATCATTTTTTAACATTAAAAAAATTTATTATGAAAACATTGAAAAAAATTAAGACAGTTCAAAACTGGAAAGGTTATGGACTGAGTCAAGTAAAAATGACTAAGGTAGTTGGAGGAGAGGGAGCTGTTATCGCAGGATTTTTCTTACCTGTCCGAGAAGAAGAAACGGAAGAAACGATGGCAAAGATACCTGTTTATGCTTCAGAAGGCGAACTTTAGAAAATTATTTAACTCTTAAAAATTATTAACTATGAAAAAGGTCAAAAAGCAGAAGAAGATACAGAACTTGAAGGAGTTTCAATTGAATCAAGACAAGACTATTAAAGTTGTTGGGAAAGGTGGGGTACTTGATGGAATAATTATGCCTTAAAAAAGGACAGTCTTATTTTTTAACTTTTAAAAATTATTAACTATGAAAAAGGTCAAAATTCAGAAAAGCCTTAAAAATTTAAAAGCCTTTCAAATGGATCAAGACAAGACTATTAAAGTCGTGGGGAAAGGTGGAATTGATGGAGTCACTTTTGTAAGAAGTGAACAAAAAGATCTACCTTAATTTTTTTAACTCTTAAAAATTATTAATTATGAAAAAGGTCAAAAGTCTGAAAAAAACAAGGTGATTAATTTCATAATTCTATAATGATTGTAAGTCACTATTTCAGCGATGAAGTAGTGGCTTTTTCTTTTTTATTATTCACTTATCAGGAGACAAAACAAGTTTATATTTTTTTTTCAAGTTTACATATCTCTCTGTCTTTCTTTTTCAAATTCATAATTTCTTATAAACAAATTCAATAACGCTACAACAGACAAGTTAGCAAATTTGTAATTAGGTTCAGATAAAAACTCGTTTACCTTTGGAGTGTAATTATTTTTTTTAACATTTAAAAAATTTTATTATGAAAACATTTAAAAAATCAAAAACTATTGTAACTATTCAGTCCATGCTTTTGAAAAAAGGGAAATAATTTTTATTTTATGCCAATGCTTCCAGACCACATACAAAAATGGATAGACCAATTACCTCCGTTGTTAAAACAGTTGGTAGGGTTTGTCATCTCTTTTTATGAGGAGAGAGTGCGTAGTCTGGAAACTCGTTTAGAAGAGTTAGAAAAACAAAAAGCCAAAAATAGTCGAAATAGTAGTAAGCCCCCCTCAACTGATCCTATCAAAAAGAAGCCCAAAAGTTTACGCACTCAAACAGATCGTTCACGTGGAGGACAAAAAGGGCATCCAGGAACTACTCTAAAGATGGTGGCTGTTCCTGATGAGATTAAACACCATAAAGTCACTCAATGTAGCAGATGTGGTAAAGATTTAAGCCATCAAGCTGCTGATCGAATAGAACGTCGTCAAGTTTATGATATTCCTCCTTTAGAATTAAAAGTAACAGAACATCAATCTCCTGTAAAAGATTGTAGTTGTGGATGTGTTAATAAATCTTTTCCCTCACACTTGTCTTATCGTGTTCAATATGGACCCAATTTGAAAGGGATTTTAGTTTATCTTCAAAATTATCAATTACTTCCTTATGGGCGTAGCCAAGAATTAGTCAAAGATTTTTGGGGGCATCACCTTAGTACAGGTACTTTACATAATTGGGGAGCAAAGGCTTATCAAAATTTAGAACCCTTTAAAGATGATATTAAAGAACTTTTGACCAAGCAAGAGGTAGTAGGTTTTGATGAAACAGGTTTTCGAGTCAATGCCCAAAAGTTTTGGCTTCACTCTTGTTCTACCTCTGACCATGCTTTTTATGAGGTTCATTCCAAAAGAGGTAGTGAGGCGATGAAAGACATCAGTATTTTGCCTGACTTTAAAGGAATTGCCGTACATGACTTCTGGACAAGCTACTACACTTTTTCTTGTCAACACAGTTTATGTAATGCCCACTTACTTAGAGATTTAATTTTTATCAAAGAACAATTTAAAAACCAAGATTGGGCGCAACAACTTATTGACTTACTTCTGAAAATGAAACAGGCTAAGGAAAAAGCACTTTCCAAAAGAAAAGACTGTCTGAGCACGGGGACTTTAAAGAAGTATCAAAAACGTTATCTACAAATTGTGGATCAAGGATTGAAACAAAATCCGTGGAAACCTCCTGAAAAAAAATCCAGAGGACGTTATAAAAAACCACCTCCCAGAAATTTACTGGAAAGATGTAGAGATTACTCTGATGATATTATTCGATTTCTTTTCAACTTTCAAGTACCCTTTGACAATAACTTTTCTGAAAGAGATCTGCGAATGATGAAAGTTAAACAAAAAATTTCGGGGGGATTCAGAAGCCTCAAAGGCGCAAAACACTTTGCCAGAATACGTAGTTATATTGTCACGGCTCGAAAACAAAACGTCAATCCATTAAAAGCCTTAACCAACCTCTTTGAAGATAATACCATAGGGGAACAACTTACCCATGCATTATAATGACTGAATAGTTACAAACTATTAAAAATTGGAATGACTATCAATTGCCGAAATTTAAAACGACTAAAGTGGTTGGGAAAGGCATCACTGTCATCAATATCTATCCCTGTTAAGAGTGAAGTAAAGTATACATAACGGCAAACTATTTTTAGATTACGAAAGTCGAAAAGACTTTCTTGCATTTATAACCACAAGTCAAAAAGACTTGCGGGATTAAGTAAAATTGAAGAGTAAAGTGGATTTTTGAAAAATCTAAATTTAAAATGCCTTTATGTATAGTTATTTTTTAATCTTTAAAAATATGATTTATGAAAAAGTCAAATGATCTTAAAAAATTAGAACAATATCAATTGCCAAAATCTAAAACGACTAAAGTGCTTGGGAAAAGCATCACTGTCATCAATATCTATCCCTGTTAAGAGTGAAGTAAAGTAGTTATTTT
>JAHDBB010000289.1 GCA_020630635.1 Chitinophagales bacterium | reverse complement strand
CTTCCCCCTCAAAATCTCCCCCAAAAAACATAGAAATCATCCGACTTTCCCCAAAAACAGCGGGAGCAAGCCCAAGAATAAGCAGCAAACTAGCACAAAAAAGTTTTTTACTAACAAATACAAAAAAGTATCTTATAATTTGGTTCAATGTGTGTTTCATGTATCATATTAATTAGGTCATCAAAGATAAAAGTCTAATATTCAAAAGATTATCTATTGTGTTTTTGCTACAATGAGCAGCCAAAGACTTTACATAAAGCCAAAAGCCTTTTAAACTTCTCAAAACAAGGATAAAAGATAACAAATACCTTTTATAAAGCCAAGAACAGCCTTTTTTATAACATAACTTTGTATATCAATTACCATTCCCAAAAATTTTGACATAAAACCAACAAACATTCTATTGGTATCCGCTTTTAAAATTAATAGACGAATATTATAGGAACAGCTAGCATCTGTTTTCACGCTTGGACCACCATTTCTGTATGCTAAAAAAGGAATCAGGAGAAAAATTCTGACCATTCTTCTAATTCCAAAACAATTCTGTTTAAAAAACTGGCACTAAGCAATCCCAACCTTTCCCAAATAGCCCCGATAGAAGTGGTATGCCTACGAAAAAATGACATTTTTCTAAAAAATGTCATTTTTAGAGTAGGCATAAGAACGGATAGCGGGACCTTCCCATACAACGAAGCCTTCAACAGTCCGCTCCCAATAAAAAATCACAAAATGAACCACAACCTTCCTTGAGTCAACTTTGCAACTTCCCCAAAACCATTTTATCTTTACACCCTAAATAAAATATATGTCCAATCCACTAAAAATAATCCTATTAATCAGCAGCATTCTATTATTGAACGCTTGTCAAAAAGAAGCAGGGGAGGGAGGCAATGCGACCATTACGGGCAAAGTCATCACCAAAGTATTCAACCTTGAGACCTTCCAATTCGACACCATTCCCATTGTAGATAGACGAGTATATATCATCTATGGATTGGAGGAAAACAGAGGGATAGACCAAGACACTCGTACCAGTTTTGATGGCAGTTTTCAGTTTGACTACCTCCGAAAAGGCGACTATCGCATATTCACTTATACCGATTGCATTGTCAGCGACACCTGCCTTTTAGGTTCCGTTCCCCAGATCAAAGAAACGACCATCAATGATACCAATGAAGAAGTGATCTTAGACGATTTTGTGATCACAGACCTATAAAAATAGAAGTTCGTTTTTTAGGAGCGAATGGATAGGACTTCGTCGTAATGGAAAGTCCCGCTATCCGTTCTCATCGGTCTTGTAGAGCAAATTCACGAATTTGCTCTACAAGGCCGATACCACTACTATCGGGGCTAGCTCGTTGAGGACACCACTTCTTAGCACCAGTCCATTCACATTCAAAACCATAAATGATGTATCCACAAAACATCCATCCCAAACACCTAATCCCAATTATACTGATCTTACTCACCTTCATCGCCTGCCAAAAAACACCAGGCGAAGGAGGCGGAGCCACCCTAATCGGGAACATCACCACCACCATCTATCAATTAGACAGCCTAGAACAAGACGGACAAATCACCCTACAAGCCATCCCCGTAAATACTACCCCTATCGCTGCCACCAAACAACAAGTCTACCTCATTTATGGCGACCAACAAGGAGAAGGCTACGACGAAAGCACCCGTACCAGCTACGACGGCAGCTACCGCTTCGACAACCTAAGACAAGGAGACTATCAGATATTCACCTACTCCGAATGCCTCCCCGAAGACTGCCTAACCGACACAGAAGCCATCCAAACCACAGCCACCATCACCAAAAACCAAGAAGAGATCACCCTCTCCACCCTCGAAATCAAAGAATACAATTAAAACGTGAATTTCGGATTAATGATATTATAAATTACTGATGTACAATTTCTTACAATCAAATGAGAACCGAAAAAGAAGCGTTGGCCTGCTAAACTTCGGGGTGGCGGGGTGTTGGCTTTGTGCTAGGAACCATAAGTTTAGCGAGATTTTTGCTTCGTTTTTATCGACTGAAAAATGAAGGCCCGTCTGGCGAAGACAAGGAAACGAACAGTCAAAACACACAGAGCAGGGTTTACAAAATGCTTCATAAGCAATGCCGCTTTAATCTCAAATCCACGTTAATTCACCAATCACCAATATGAACCTACAAATCATCAACGGACCCAACCTCAACCTATTAGGCATCCGAGAACCCAACGTTTACGGCAGTCTCACCTTTGAAGCCTACTTCCAACAACTCCAAGAAAAATACAAAGAAATACAACTCCATTATTGCCAAAACAACTCCGAAGGCGCACTCTTAGACAAAATCCATGAAGTTGGTTTTACCCATAACGGTATCATCCTAAATGCAGGAGCCTACACCCACACCTCCATAGCCTTAGCCGATGCCATCAAAGCCATCACCACGCCCGTCATAGAAGTCCACATCTCCAACACAATGGCAAGAGAACTCTTTCGCCACCATTCCTACATCAGCCCCGTAGCCAAAGGCATCATCACAGGCTTCGGACTCCAAAGCTACGACCTCGCCATCCAAAGCTTCCTCACCAGCTAAGATAAATTTAGATGTAACCTGTCTAAAGTTACCACGATTACTACTCCATTTTACAATCAAAAAAAGAAGATGTCGCTTCAATCGGATTGTTACCCTAAAACAGAAGAGGCAATCCGATTGATGAAGAGAAAGGAGTCTAATCATATAAATCAATCGGATTGCTGGTTCATAACTTGGTTAGCAATCCGATTGAAACGACCTACCCTTTCTTTAGATATAACAAAGGCAGTTGGCAACCTTAGACGGGTCGCCCACAAAAAGTACTGTTTTAATCCGAAATTCACGTTAAAAACAAGTATGAATCATTGTTTTCAGGACTGAAGCCCCTCATTTTTCCTAAATTTGAACCCTACTGAGCGAGGGAATTCATTCCCTTGCTATAAAAATTTTTCATCATTTAAAATAGCCTTACATTTGAAGAACTACCAAAAAAAGAACGGAAAAACGCTTTACTTCCTTCTTTAGGAGGAAGTCCCGAAAGAACTGAAACGTCCCTTCATCCCAATACCAGATATGAACCACATTTACCATTATAATTCACCATTAAAAAAGCCTCTCCAACCCCTCCGTCTGCCAAATCTGAAAACCCCCTTTCTCATCGCTGTAGATAAACAAAGCCTCTAAATCCTTTCTCGCCAAGACAAACGCTTTAGCCTTCTCCAAGCCCATCACCATACAAGCCGTCGCATAAGCATCTGCTTCCATACAAGTCGTCGCCACAATAGAAGCTCCCAACAAATTAGAAACTTCTGGATAACCCGTCTTAGGATTGATGGTATGTACCACCTTTTTTCCATCCTTCACATAGAAATTTCGATAATTACCAGAACTGGCGAGTGCCTTATTGTTGAGGAAAAGCCCTGCTTGTTGTTGTGCGCTGTTTTCGACAGGTTTAGCGATGGCGACCTTCCATGCTTGTCCATTTGGTTTTTTGCCTTTGGCTCGCATCTCTCCACCAATATCAATCAGATAAGCCGAAATCCCTCGCTTTTCCAAAAGTTCCCCCATCAAATCAACCCCATATCCTTTAGCAATCGCACTAAAATCTAATTGCATTGCTTTGTTTGCCTTTTTGATGGAGTATTGGGACGGTTCTAATGATTGAAAACTCATTTTATCAAAACCTATCAAATTTAAAAGCGAATCTACGGATGCTTGACTCACCTCCTTTTTTTGTTCATAGCCAAAACCCCAGTGATTGACCAAAGGCATGACTGTTGGGTCAAAGTGACCATCTGTTTCTTGATAAATTTGTTGAGAAGCCTTTAAAAGAGGTAACAAGAAGGCATTATTGGTCGTTAATTCTATACCTTTGTTGAAGGTCGAAAGAGTAGAGGTGGGAATGTATGTAGAGGTGGAGTTGTTGAAAACGGTGAGAAAGGAGTCAATACTACTTTGTAAGTTGCGCCCTTGTGGATCAAAATAAGTGACTTTGTAGTAAGAACCCATTGTTTTTCCTGCAAAACTGATGGCTTGTTGTTGGGGTGGAGCAGAAGTTTGACAGGCTATAAATGAAAAGAAAAAAAATAGGAGTAAACAATTTCTGAACATAAGGATCATTTTAGGAATCCAAAGACCAAATTACATCTGTCCTTAAAAATATTGACATCTGCTTTCTAAAATTAATAGATGAATATTGTAGGAACAGATTGCATCTGTTCTCACGATTGAACCATATCTATTGATAAGGGATTGAAAATATTAATCTCTAATGTGTATAATGATAGTTGAATAACAAGATATATTGGTTGTTATTCTATCATTTTTGAAGAGAGTACAAAAAAGAAAAGCCTCTGAGTTTATCAGAGGCTTCAAATTTTATTCATAATAGGGTTTCCCATGTTTGTTGGTTCTCAACCCACCAGATGGCAGGGAAAACAGATTATGTTGTGTATTGTGGGTGCAAGTTAGCATTAATTATATATTTTTTTCACTAAATGGAAATTTTTTTTTGAAAAAAACTCGAAAAAATAAAGATTCCAAAAGCGTTTATTACTTTTGATAGTAAGTTGACAAAGAATGAAGTAGGGTTTGTGTGGAAAACTGAGAGCTTTTAAGAGGGACCTAAGAAGTACCTTCCTCAACCACTTAGACCTGATAGAAGTGGTATCACCAATATGTATAGGCTAGGGGTGTGGTGCGGCTTGGTGATAAGAACGGATAGCAGGGAGACCCGTTACGATGAAAGAGTAATAACCGTTCTCTCCTAATCAACAAGCATCTTAAAATTAAAAATTAGAATTTAATAAGAAATGGCTGGAAATAGTTTTGGACAAAATTTTAGAATCACCACCTTTGGCGAATCACATGGCATCGGTATCGGTGTTATTATAGATGGCTGCCCTGCTGGATTGGTGATAGACATCGCCGATATTCAACGGGACTTAGACCGTCGAAGACCTGGACAATCCAATATCGTAACCCAACGAAAAGAAAGCGATCAAGTACAAATCCTGTCAGGTATTTTTGAAGGGAAAACAACAGGAACTGCGATCTCTTTATACATCCCCAACAAGGATCAAAAGTCCAAAGATTATTCGCACATTCAAGACAAATATCGTCCTTCGCATGCGGATTATACCTATGACCAAAAATATGGGATTCGGGACTATCGAGGTGGTGGACGTTCTTCTGCAAGAGAAACGGCTTGTCGAGTGGCAGCAGGAGCCATCGCCAAAGCCTTACTCAAAACACAAGGTGTCGAAATCACCGCTTATGTATCACAAGTAGGAAAGTTAAAGTTGGACAAGCCTTATCAGGAATTGGATTTTGGAGAAATAGAGAAAAATATCGTGAGAACGGCTGATCCTGTATTGGCAGAAGAGATGATTGAGTATATTAAAGCGGTCCGAAAAGAGGGAGATACGATTGGTGGAGTCATTAATTGTGTCGTCCAAAATTGTCCTATCGGATTGGGCGAACCTGTTTTTGATAAATTGCATGCCGATCTTGGAAAAGCTATGTTGAGCATCAATGCGGTCAAAGGCTTTGAATACGGATCAGGTTTTGAGGGAGTAGAAATGCGAGGATCAGAACACAACGATATTTTTGTCAACAAAAACGAAAATGTAACAACTCAAACCAATTATTCGGGAGGCATTCAAGGAGGAATTTCTAACGGAATGGACATTTATTTTCGAGTTGCCTTTAAGCCTGTCGCTACTTTGATGCGAGACCAAGACTCAATAAATCAATCGGGCGAGTCGGTGAAAGTAACAGGAAAAGGACGACATGATCCTTGTGTGGTTCCGAGAGCGGTTCCTATCGTGGAGGCGATGACAGCATTGGTGTTGGCAGATCATTATTTGAGGAATTTGGGGGCGAAGGTTTGATTTTACTCAACCTCCCACTCCAACAACCCCATATAATTCTCATCCTTACTGTTACGAGCCGCCATCACTTTGACCTTCTTAGCCTTATCAAGTCTTGTTTCAAAAGAAAAAACATCTCCTTCTTTTTCCATATCATTCCATTTTTTATCTATCACCACAGCCGCTTTTTGCACATCAGGGATTTTGATCGAAAAAATATATTCCACTTCTTTCGATAAAGGCGCAACCAAAGGAGCATACAAAACCGCTTCCAATTCTTCAAAGGCTTGATAAGGTAGCGGAAATCCATCTGTATTTTTTTCACTATTGACAAAACCCAATTCTGCCGTTTCGACATATTGTTTTTCTTCGGGATAACGAGCAAAAAGGCGACAAGTCAGATTCCCCACTTTCGGAAAGTTCAAATAAATTTTAGAAACGCCCTCTTCTTTCTGAATAAATGCAGTGTTATCCAATTGTTTCCCTTTTTCATCATAAACATAAGCATTGAGATAGACATCTTTAGGCGTTTTAACCTCAAAATAAAAGCCCTTTTTAACCTTATTCAATTTTTCAACATCCGATAATAATTCCAAACCATAACCAAAGAAATGTCCTTTGAGTTTAGGTAAGTTGTCCAGTTTTTTAGCATCAAAATTAGCAGGAAGCATTCGCCATTTTCTTTCATCTGGAATGTGGGTATAAATCATTTTTTCAGGAGGCAAAAACAAGTAATTTGTCGAATATTCTTTGACAAATTTATTGCCTTTCAGATAGCCCGCATCCCAAGTGACATCCACCAAATGCCATTCGCCATCATCTGATTTTACCGCATTCCAAGCGTGATTACTTTGTTGAATATCTTCCTTTTCAAAAATCTGATAACCATAACCTCTTGAATAGCCCGTTACAATTTCCGACTCAATACCAGCCAGATCACACATTTTTTTCAATAGATTCGCATTCCCTTGACAGACCGATTTTCGAGTTTTCAACACACTTTCATACGATTGGTCAGGGATTCGATTTTTGAAATAGGAGTGAGCATCATACGCAATATTATCAGCAATCCAATCATGAAAAATCTTGACTTTTTCCAAATTGCCCTTCGCTTTTCCACCCAGATGATCCACCAATTTCCCAATATAAGCCGATGGATTTTTAAAGATTCCTTGTTCTATTTCACGTGGAATAGTTCGAGCTATTTTAGACATTTCTTTCTCAAAAACAGGCAGCTTTTTCTTCTCAATATTGGGTTTAGTCAAAGGCGTTTTAACCTCATTTTGAGTAACAGGAGCTTTTACAGGACTTTCCTTTTCCGTCCGATCCGATTGGCAACCCAAGACCATCAAACAACTCCAAGTCATTATTAAAAATCCATATTTTACGATATATTTTTGCATCTTTAAAAAAGTTTTGATTAGGAGAGAACGGTTATTACTCTTTCATCGTCACAGGTCTCCCCGCTATCCGCTATTATGCTAAAAGCCAACGCTTTACGCAAGTCCACGCCACATTTTAGCATAGCCGCTACTATCGGGTCTATTTTATAAAGGATAGAACATCTGGTAACTGAACCGTTTTAGAAATTTAAGATTAGAATCAATCAAAGACGAAATGCTTTGCTTCATTCTTCAGGATGAAGCCACAAAAGACAAATATTGTCAATCAAAGAAAAAAACAGTTTTGCTTCATTCTTCAGGATGAAGCCACAAAAGACAAATATTGTCAATCAAAGAAAAAAACAGTTTTGCTTCATTCTTCAGGATGAAGCCACAAAAGACAAAAAACGAACTCCAAAGGCAACAACTATCCAAAATAGCCCCGATAGTAGTGGTATTGCTGCTCGAAGCCAAGCCGATACAAGGCACTTTCAAAGTGTCTTGTATCTCCACCCAAGCCGCAGCAATAAGAACGAATAGCGGGACTTTCCATCACGATGAAAGATG
>JAHDBB010000288.1 GCA_020630635.1 Chitinophagales bacterium | reverse complement strand
AGAGCAAATTCATGAATTTGCTCTACAAAGGGGATGAGAACGGATAGCGGGACTTCCCCATACGACGAAGCGATAAAAGTTCGCTCCTAAAAAAAGAAAAAATCAAACTCCAATGTCATCAAGCATTGGAGTTTTTTTATGCCTTCCTTTTAAATGTAAAGAGAATGCGCTAACTTGTTGGATAAAATACAACCCAACTTTTTAACATAAAGTTCGTACAACTTTTTGATAATCAATTCGTCTATAATGTACGACAACACATTTTTAATATAAGTAATGAAAAAAAAATAACTTCCGCATTTGATAATGATCTTTTCTCAAATACTGGACTTACTTTTTAATCATTACTAAAATCAATCAACTATGTTTCAAACACGCATCCTTTCCATCTTATTGATTACTTTGGCTGGAATCTTTAGGCTTCAACAAACTGATGCTCAAAGCCTTGCTCCTTTTGCTAAAAATAACGCCCCTAGCCTTTCCAACTTTACCAATCAAGTAGGAATGGCCAGTGCCGCAAGAGCTACTTATGGGACTCGCTTTAGTGTGATGCTCAATGTCAGAACGCCTTTTACTTTGAGAAAAAATCTCTTAGAAGAAGAAGATAGAGACGATAATTTTATCTTTGATAGCATGTCTGCCATGAGTCTCAATTTGCGATTTTATAATATTCGTGGTTGGGCATTAAGAGTAGGCGCAGGTTACCAAAAACTAAATTATTCGATTACGCAAAGTGGGGTGAATATTGATTACGAAGCCTATAGGAGAGATTATACGCTACTGTTGGGAGTCGAAAAACACTTTGAGTTTGTGAATTTTGATTTTTATCCTGGTATTGTGATTCCGATCTCCTATGTCGGTGATGAAATTATTGAGTCAGAGATTTTGCCCAATATCGCTAATAATGCGCTTCACGGAAACTTTGGCGTATTGCTTGGGGGACAAGTCAAACTTTTTAAGGTGCTAAGAGTGGGTGTAGAAGCCTATTGTATGTACGGGCAATTCCGCCAAGAAGTCTGGAATAACTTTAATGCTCGACAAGAGGTAAAAGTCCAAAATTTAGACCTTGCTTTTGATTTTGTAATTGGAGTTGCCTTTTAATTTTTTTCTTAAAACAATTCACTTTAATGGATTACAATTATTTATTTCTATATTGTAATCCGATTTTTTTTTCATCCAAAATTATATTATATTTTGTTCTCTCCTACTTTTAATGAAACCCTTCAACTTGCCTTTGAATGTCTAGAAAATAAAGGCACGATTCTTTATCCTACCGATACGATTTGGGGCATCGGTTGCAAGACCAATGAACCGAGTGCCATCGCCAACATTTATGCCCTTAAAAATCGTCCTGATACCAAATCCTTTATTATTTTAGTGGATACTTTGGAGCGTTTACAATACCATGTTCCTCATCTTTCGGAATCGGTCAAAAACTTGATCGCTGCGACGGAAAGACCCACCAGCATCGTTTATTATGATGCGTTGCATTTACCCCAAAATTTGTTGGCGGAAGATGGGAGTATTGCGATTAGATTGGTTAAGCAAGAGTTTTGTCAGTCGTTAATCGACAAAATGAATGCGCCTTTGGTTTCGACATCGGCTAATGTAAGTGGTGAGCCGAGTGCCAACTACTTCAAAGATATTTCTCCTGTGATTAAGGATGGAGTTGATTATATAGTGAATCCTGACTTATTTCCCGATCAAGAAAATCCGCAAGCGTCGCAAATTTTGAGGTTGGAGAAGAATGGGGACGTGACGGTGTTGAGGGCTTAGGGTTTTAATGGTGAATGATGAATGGTGAGTTATAAATGTGGTTCTTTCTTGGCTTCCTCTTAAAGAATGAAGTAAAACTTTCTTTCTTTTTCACCTATTTTGGCAAAGAATTTTATAGAGAAGCGAAAGGTTCGGTGCTTCGTCGTGTTGGAAAGTCCCGCTATCCGTTCTTATCCCCTTTGTAGAGCAAATTCGTGAATTTGCTCTACAAAGGGGATACCACTGCTATCGGGGCTAGTTGGATAGGTCTGAACAGATAGAAACTGAACTGTTTTAAAATTTTGGATTTTAAAATTAGAATTTAGTCTATTCGGGGCTAGCTCGTTGCGTTTAGAACCTGTTTTAAAAAGAAATCGGATTACCAGTTACATTTGTACTAGTAATCCGATTAAAAAACACTTAACTATATTTATCTAATAACTTCATTTTTGTATTCATTTAGTAAGCCAATTCCATAGGAGTCAATTTTGATTGAGTCATTCTCCAAATATCAAAATCTGTTGTTTGAACAGAACCGTCTAAGTTAATGTCGGCATTGCTATAAGTATGTAATTGAGCAGGTGATTCGCTCCAAGCTCCAAAGTCTGTATTTTGGATCACTAAATCTTGTGTAATATCTCCACTAAACATAGTCATATATCCGCCCATATCTTTTAATTGGAAATTTCCGTAAGCATTGTTTACATCCGTTGTGAAGTCGTAACTCATCGTTGCTGCTTGTGGAAGAGCGATTGCTGTCATAATGTCTAAATGGTTGCGGTGGCGAATGACGAAATAGTAATCCGTATTTTTTTCTAAGTTGAAAGTTAAGTTAGAAGTTCCGTCTAAATCTGTAATGCGTCCATCACTTAATAATAAAGCCGCTTTTTGTTCTACTCTTGTGTCATTCATATAATCTGTTCTTACTTCTACTAAAATCCAATCTACCATTTGATTAGGAAATGAGGTCAAAGAATCTGTTGCTGGACAAGAAAAAGGTGCATTGCTATAAGGATGTTGATTAGGTAAAAGATCGTTGTCTAATAAGTCTGTTCTCATTTCTCCGATTGATGGATCAAAAGGTCCTTCCAACAATACTTTTAATTGAATACTTGATAATTCGTGTGTTGTATTGTTATCCGTTCCTTGATATTCGTAAGCTCCCATATCTACGATTCCACCCATTATTCTATTTTGTGTATTGTCATCCTCACTTCCATCTATCAAATTGTTTTCAATTAATGGCTCATTAGAACCTGCGTTGATGGCTGGTGAATTGGCTTGTAATTTAAAGTTGCCTTGACGAGTGGGAGCTGCTTCATCAGCTTCTTCCATAAAAAGAGGATTTTGAGCATAAATCATTCCGCCATTTTCATTGCAATCAGCAGCAGATGGACATAAAGTATTGTTGATTAAACAATGGTCGATAATAATGCTTGCTGAATGTTTAGCAAATGTTGAATCCGTTGTAGCGATGTGATTCCACATAATACAGTTAGAGAAAGACGCTTGAGAAGTTCCTAAATGTCCGTAAGAAAATAAAAGTCCTCCTGTATTGACTGCTTGGTTGCTTACAAAAGTACAGTTAATGTAAGTAGGGCTGCTGATTCCATAAGAACCATTGTTGTAAACAACTCCTCCATCATCTGTTGCATAATTTCCAGAAAAAATGGTGTTGAATACCAATGGGCTGGCATTTCCTCCCCAACCATCGTTGTACATTGCTCCTCCGTCATTTCCTGCGCTATTTCCTGCAAAATGGCAAGACTCAATAAAAGGTTGTTCTGCTCTGGCAAATGCTTCATCATAAATCGCTCCGCCATAATTGGTAGATACATTGCTGTATAAAGAAGTGTTTTCTAAGTGATAGATGCCTGTGTTAAAAATCGCTCCTCCATTGAATGCTTGGCAATTTTCGATGGTACAATTAGTCAAAGTAACTTCACCATAATTTAAAATCGCTCCACCATTTCCATTCACACTGGTTAAGTCTCCATTAATAAGGCTGAGGTTTTCAAGGTTCAATGTAATACTGGCATTTACGGTAAAAATACGTCCTGTATGGTTGGCATCAATAATGGTTTCATTTACGCCGTTTCCTATAATGGTTAAGTTTTGAGCGATGGTTAATTCTGTGTCTGTCGGTAAGTAAATTGGTAAGCTATCTAAAAAAATGTCAAATAGAATGGTGTCTCCTGCTGTGGCATTGTTGATTGCATCTTGTAATGTTCCTGTTCCTGTTCCTGTTGCTGCGTTGCTATCAACAGTATGTGTTGTTGCTTGTGTGTTGATTGCCCAAAAGAATGCGATAGTGATGATTGTTGTATAGATAGCTTTCATTGTGTTGTGTTTTTGTTGTTAGCAAAAAGACTCAACGTCTTTGTTTGTCTATCTATATCCTTTTTTATAGGAGGTAAACTAGTTTAGGCGTTCATTTTAGTAAAAATCTTGAGTTTTTGAAGCCAACGCCATCATAAAATCCTCGCAATCAGGGTTTTAGGCTATCCGTCTAAAGTTGCCAAGTTACCCTCATTTTAACAAAGAAAGGGAAAATCGTTTCAATCGGATGGGTCTTCCCCTATGAATCAGCAATCCGATTGAAACGAGACCTTTTTTCTTTGATTGTAAAATTGGATAATAACCATGGCAAACTTAGACGGGTAACCATTTTTTATTTTTGGAGTTTTTTTGGAGAGAAGGGTTATTACTCTTTCATCGTGACGGGTCTCCCCGCTATCCACTATTATGGCTGCTAGCTCCGCTTATTCAAATGGTGACTCAAAATCATCATTTGATTAGCCAAATGGCAGCCATAACCGTTACTATCGGGTCTAAAGGGTTGAGGAAAGTACTTCTAAGAGCCGTTACTATGGGTTCTGTCCATAACCAACTAGCCCCGATAGGAGTGGTATGAATGCGAAAAAATGACATTTTTTAGAAAAATGTCATTTTTAGAGTGTTCATAAGAACGGACAGCGGGACTTTCCAGCACGACGAAGTACCCAACCCTTCGCTCCTATAAAGAATAAAACAATCTCATTTCATTCATTCCTAAAAATTCATTATATTGGTAACTAAATAGCATCTAAATTCTAACACATTATGAATAAATCACAACCAAGCAATCCGTATTTTGATAAAGCCTTTGAGTTAGAAAAAAGTGGGAATTCCAAAGAAGCATTCAAATATTTTGAAAAAGCCATTGCTGATCCTAACTGTCCAACATATTTAAGAGCAGAAGCCACTAGTAAAAACATGAGCATTCTTGTTGATATGGGAGAATTTGAAAAAGCAAAAATTTATGAGGCTCGGTTGGAAAAGTTTGATCTAACTCCTCGACAAATAGGCTTGAAATATACACGACAATATGACTTGGCTAGTAAACTGGGCGAATATGATAATGCTCATTCCTTTCTAGAAAAGGCTTTGGAACATTGTGAAGTCCACCTTCCTGAATGCCAGGATATTTTGGCTTTGGCATTGATAAAGAAAACCGTTTTCTCTGGTGGTGAAGAAAGAAAAAAGATGCTTTTAAAAGCGTTTGAGCTGCTCAAAGGATATGACGATCAACAAGAAAAACAGATATTTTGTGCAGGTATGTTGTGTATTGCATTTAAAGATTCTGAAAAAGAGGCAGCCAAGTGGTTTAATATAGGAAAAGAAATTTGTCAAAAAAATACAAACAAATACATAGCTTGGTATTTTAGGATATTGATGTGGCACGCCTATGTCTATCTTCAAAATAATGATTATAATAAAGGCATTGAAAACTGTTTGAAGCTTGAACAACTTTACTTACAAGACAAAGAAGAAAAGATTTCCAGATCAGAAATTCCTTTTATTTATAATTATCTTTCAGAAGGCTATAGAAAGAAGGGCGATTTTTTTGAAGCGATTTTGTCTGCACAAAAAGGATTATTCATCAGTCAACATCAGAAAAGAATGGCTACTTATTCTAGTGAGAATTTAGCTCATGCATATAACGAAATTGGTGAATATAGACTGGCTCAAAAATATGCAGAACAAGCCTTTAAATGGTTTAAAGAAGCAGATCCCAATTGGAATACCAGCAAGCATTTTAGTTTTCTAACAGGAACGTATTTTTCGTTGGGAAAAGCGTATGAACATTCTGACAAACAAAAATCAGAAGCCTATTATTTGAAAGGCTTAGAAGTACTCGACCGCTCTCACAATGATCACAATAATCCAGAATATTTAATTTTTTGGTTAGGTTTAGCCAACCTCAATTTACCTAAAAAGGAAATAGAGTATGCTCAAAAAGCCCTATCTAACCACTCTCCCCAAAGGTATTTTGGTCATATTCCTTTGGGAACCATCTATCTTAATTTGGGGAAAATCGAAAAAGCTATTGAAGAATATAGGACTTTTTTGAATTATAATCTTATTGAAACAGACGTTTTTGATTTAAATAATATAGAACTCAAATACCAATTTAAGGAATATATCAAAGCCAAAACCGTCTTAAATAAATTGGGAACGGCTTATTTTGAGTTGTATAAAAAAGAGCAAAACAAAGTGCATTTAGATCAGTCTTTAAAAAGTTTTGAATATGGATTTGAAATTACGACTCTCTTAAAAAAAGACATTGACCCCAAGTCTCAAATAATGGTCAATAACCAACTTCCCAATGAATATGCGGCTTATATCGAAGCGATGACAGCACAAGAAAATATTGACTATGAACGCATATTGGAATTATTTGAAACTTGCAAAGGAAGTATTTTGCACCAAAGTATGGTGGCCAAACAAATACAAAAAAAGTACCAGCATTTACCACTGGTTCAAGAAGAAAAAGAACGACAAAATCAATTGATCAAATTGGAACAAGCGTGGGAACAAGCAACAGAAGTAGAGAAAAAAACAACCCTCTATGAACAGTTCTTTAACAAAAGAAAGGAATATCAAGCATTTTTAAAAAAGTTAGCCCAGAAACAAAGTGACTACTATCGGGAAAAATATGAAATGGAAGATATAGATCTAAACGCTATCCAAGAAAGTCTTGGTGAAGATCAAAAAGTCTTAAGCTATTTGTTGACCGATAACCAAATATTTATCTTGTTTATGGATGAAATGGATGTCGCTTTGCAAACCATATCTAAACCCAATGATTTTGAACAATTGGTCAAAGACTTTTTCCAAGCAATTAATTTTTATGAAAAGTCCGTCTATGAAGAAACCGCCAAAAATCTTTATCAATTACTTATTGCACCTGTCGAAGATTTATTGCAAGACCTTTTTGATAGTAGCACCATTCAAGACCTCAATATTATCTCACATGGTATTCTCAACCAATTGCCTTTTGAAGCATTGTTTTCAAAAAAGGAAAACGCTCAACCTCAATATCTACTCTCACAATATGATGTATCCTATCATTATTCTTTAAGGCTTTTTGTTCAAAGACAACAACGAAATAGAAAACAAGTTTCTAATAGCTTTTTAGGGTTTGCTCCTGTCTATAACCATCAGGAATCCAACCAATGGACGATGCTTCCTTTTAGCAAAGAAGAAGTCAAAGGTATTGCGACACTATTTGAAAAACAACAATCAAACTCTCAAACTTTTTTGTACGATGATGCCAATAAAGAAACCTTATTAAAGGAAATTAGTCAACATACTTTTATACATATAGCGGCTCATTATCACCAACATGAAATTCCTCAACAATCGGGATTGGTTCTAAGTAAAGACGAATATTTGTTTGTTGACGATGCTTACACTTTAGACCTAAATGCAATACTGATTGTTTTGAGTGCTTGTGAAAGTGGTATAGGACAACTTTCTAATAGCGAAGGAATGATGGCGATTTCGAGAGGTTTTTTATATGCTGGTGCCTACAATATTGTCAGTACCCTTTACGAAATCAATGACCAATTGGCAAGTCAATTAATGCTTCTATTTTATCAAAATATCTTAGAAGGTCAAACCATCAAAAAAGCCCTCAACAATGCCAAACGTACCTTTATGCAAGCTCATCCATCTCAAGAAAAAATTTGGGCGGCTTTTACTTTGATACAATAAAGCTGGTGACAAGTGGATTGTGACTGGTGACTTGCGGTTTTCTAGTGACGAGTGGATTAAGGCTGGTAACTTTTGTGTT
>JAHDBB010000287.1 GCA_020630635.1 Chitinophagales bacterium | reverse complement strand
GGTTCGGTGCCTTGTCGTTACAGCAAGTCCCGCTATCCGTTCTTATGGCTGCGGCTTGGTTTAGATACAAAGCACTTTCAAAGTGCCTTGTATCTGGCTAGGCTTGGGCAGCCATACCACTCCTATCGGGGCTATTGGGTAAGAGACAGAACGCTTTAGGGAACGTGAATTTCGGATTAGTAAAAGAACCCGTCTAAGGTTGCCACCATTATTGTCCCATTTTACAATCAAATAAGAAATGACTCGCTTCAATCGGATTGCTAACCTAGAACAGAAGAGGCAATCCGATTGATAAAGAGAAAGGAGTCTATTAATATAAATCAATCGGATTGCTGGTTCATACGGGAAGACCCATCCGATTGAAACGACCTATCTTTCAATTCTTAAAAACTCTGTTCAAACAAATGGCACTAAGAAGTTGAGACCATTCCAACTAGCCCCGATAGCAGTGGTATCACCAACGTGGCTTGGCAAAAGGGTTCGGGAGGCTTGGTGATAAGAACGAATAGCGGGACTTCCCCATACGACAGCGCAATAAAGTTCGCTCCCAATAAAAAATATCACCTGAACCACCATTCACCATCCATAATTCATAATTCACCATTATCTATCCCCAATCCTGCCAATTCTAAACCTTCCTCTGTCTTATTGACAGCCAACTTACCCTAAGCTATGCCAAAATAACATGTTTTAGGTGTTGGCATAGAACTTGCCTTTTATACGTATTGACCAAGCAAGAATGACCCCAACCTCAAACTTTACCCATTTTATTGCGGTAAATAAGTTATTTTTGTTATATAAAACAAATCCTCCAATACGATAAATCCTTTTATGTCTAAAATATTTAGTAATTTGTTAGATGATGATATAGAATTCTTGCCTTTGGTGGCAATTGATGACCCAGAAGGACCAGATGAAGATTCTTTGCCCAAAGAAATTCCGATTCTGCCCTTACGCAATAGTATCCTGTTTCCAGGAGTTGTTATTCCTATTACTGTAGGAAGAGACAAATCTATTGTTGCCGTCAAAGAAGCGCTTAAAAAATCAAAATTCATTGGGGTGGTATCTCAAAAAAAACCAGATATAGAAGACCCTGAATTTAAAGATATTTACAAAGTTGGAACAGTAGCCAAAATCATCAAGTCGCTCAAAATGCCTGATGGAAATACAACAGTGATTATACAAGGTAAAGAGCGTATGAAAGTTAAGAAGTTTACTTCTACCGATCCTGCGATTATGGCACAAATCAAACTCTTGTCATCTGATAAGTCAGAACCGACACCAGAGTTACAAGCTCTTGTTTCAACGATCAAAGATTTGGCTCTTCAAATTATTGAAGCCTCGCCCAATATTCCCAACGAGGCGAGTATCGTTTTACGTAATATCGAAAATCCTGCCTTCCTTACCCACTTCATCGCATCTAATCTCAACGTAGATGTCGAAGTTAAACAGGAATTATTGGAGATAGACGATATTTATCAAAAAGCGGATAAGGTATTGGAGTATCTTCACAAAGAATATCAACTGGTTGAGCTTAAAAATAAAATTCACACCAGAGTCAAAGGGGATTTAGACAAGCAACAACGAGATTATTTTTTAAACCAACAACTCAAAACGATCCAAGATGAGTTGGGTGGTAATTCTCAACGACAAGAAATTGATAATCTCAAAAAGAAAGCAAAGACTAAAAAATGGTCTAAAAAAGTACAAGAATCTTTTGACAAAGAAATAACCCGTTTAGAACGCACCAATTCAGCTTTAGGCGAGTATGGCATTTTATTGACTTATTTGGAGACGCTAACAGACCTTCCTTGGAACGAATACACCGAAGACAATTTTGATTTACAAAGAGCCAAAAAAGTCTTAGACCAAGACCATTATGGATTGGATAAAATCAAAGAACGCATCCTCGAATACTTGGCGGTCTTAAAATTAAAAGGCGATATGAAGTCGCCCATTCTTTGTTTAGTCGGTCCTCCTGGTGTCGGAAAAACATCTTTGGGAACATCCATTGCCAAAGCCATTGATCGCAAATATGTTCGGATGTCCTTGGGCGGATTGCATGACGAATCAGAGATACGAGGACATCGTAAAACCTATATCGGAGCGATGCCTGGTCGTATCATTCAGTCTATCAAAAAAAGCCAGTCTTCTAATCCTGTTTTTATCTTGGATGAAATAGACAAAGTAGGAAAAGACTTTAGAGGTGATCCTTCATCGGCTTTATTAGAAGTACTTGACCCCGAACAAAACCATTCTTTCTACGACAATTATTTGGAACAAGAATACGACTTATCCAAAGTCATGTTTATTGCCACCGCCAATAATCTGCATAGTGTTCAGCCAGCCTTATTAGATAGAATGGAAATCATTCATTTGAGTGGTTATTCACAAGAAGAAAAGGTGCAAATTGCCAAAAGACACCTCGTCCCCAAGCAACGAGAAAATCATGGGCTTTTATCCAAGCAAGCACGTTTGACCAATAAAGGAATTGAAGCCATCATCAAGAATTATACACGAGAAGCAGGAGTGAGAGATTTAGATCGAAAGATTGCGTCGATTATGCGATCAGTTGCCAAGTCTGTTGTCATGGAAGAAGAGTACAAGGTCAGCATAGGTCCAGAAGAGGTGGAAGGAATCTTGGGTAAAAAACGGTTTGATTCAGAAATTTATAAAGAAAAAAATCCAGCAGGTGTAGCCATTGGTTTGGCTTGGACATCGGTAGGAGGAGAGATTTTATTTATCGAAACCAGCCTTAACAAATCGGCTAAATCTCAACTCGTTTTGACAGGCAATTTGGGGGATGTGATGAAAGAGTCTGCAACGACTGCTTTAAGCTATCTCAAAGCCCATGCAGATTCTCTCAACATTAATGGGGAGGATTTTGAGAAGACCCAAATTCATTTGCACATTCCAGAAGGAGCAATTCCGAAAGATGGACCGTCCGCAGGCATTACGATGTTGACAGCCATTGCTTCTGCCTTTACCAATAGACGAGTCAAATCTCGTTTGGCGATGACAGGTGAAATTACCTTACGAGGCAAAGTTTTACCAGTAGGAGGGATCAAAGACAAAATCTTAGCAGCAAAACGCAGTGGGATGAAAACCATCATTCTCTGTGAACTCAATCGCAAAGATGTCGAAGAAATTAACGCTGACTTTATCAAAGGACTTAAATTTATTTATGTCAATAAGGTTGCGGAAGTACTGGAACATGCATTGGTCTAACTCAAAAATAAAACGCCAAAAATGCCTATCCACTTCACTAATTATAAAGGAGACAAATATTTTATCAAGACCAAATTGACCAAAAAGGGGAATACAACTTATTATCTAACCAAAAAGGAAGATGATACTTGTTTAGATGAATTACCTGATGGTTTTGAAGTTGTTGAGAAGTATGATTCAAAGATGATGGTTCTTCGAAAAAGTAAAGAGCCTTTGTTTAATCTAAAAGAGATTCATGCCATTAAAAAAGAGCTAGAGAAAAATGAGGATGTAGTAGATTATCGCTTAGATGTTAATGGAGATGTGATAAAGATTTATACTTTTGAAGCCGAAGAAGATGAACGAATTAATGGAGGAGGTTTAGAGGATTTAATCAAAATGATGAGTCCCAGTAAACAAGAACTAATCGTTAATTCACTAAAACGATTTCATGAGAGAATGAGAATATATGTGGAGAAAGAAGATGACGAACGCTCCTTTAGACTGCAAAGATATTGCTATCGAGGAAGTATAGATGATTGGATTAATATTGGAGGAGGAGACGATATGAAAGAATTATCCAAAACGTATATAGTGCATTTAGGCAAAATGTCTTACTATGAACTGTATGGTTTTTAAGATATAAAAAGCCACGAATACACAAAGAAAAAAGCGTGTATTCGTGGCCAAACAAGCAAAGACGCAAAGTCTAAAACTACTTTCTCACTCCCGTAATTTTAAACTCCGTCCGTCTATTTTTTTGATGTTCCTTTGCCGAACACCTCACGCCATTGGCACAACGATTGACCAATTGACTTTCCCCATAACCTTGTGCCGTAATTCGGCTTGGATCAATCCCTTTACTCACGATATATTGAACTGCTGCTTCCGCCCTTCTTTGCGAAAGAGCCATATTATAGTTATCACTTCCCCGACTATCACAATGAGAACCCAACTCCGTCAAGATAGTAGGATTATCTTTTAAAATCGTGACAATTTTATCCAATTCAATAGCAGCGTCAGGTCGAATATAAGACTTATCCAAATCGTAATAAATATTCTCAAAAGTAAAGACTTTATTCACTTCTATTTTTTCCATCAACAAGTCCCCTACGATAATTTTTCCTACAGGTGGACTCGACATCCGAATACCATAAGTACAGACTAAGTAACCCGATTTACTATTGATTTTTTCATCGGGTGAACAATCCCTTACTTCTCCTTTCTTTGCCAAGTATCCTTCTTTTACGCCCTTTAATTCATAATCTGCACCAGGAAAAACATCAAACTCTACTTGACCACTAGCCGTAAAAATCTCTTGGGTTGCCTTTGTCGAAGTATTAAAGACATTCAAGGACACATCATTTAAAATCTCATTGGTTTCATAATCTCGAACAGTTAAGATTAAGTGATAACTTTCAGCAGGTCGTTCATCAATCAATGGATCACCTGTTTGTGCTTGAATGGAGGGAATACAGTATAAAATAGTCAAAGTCAATAAAAAGTATCGAATCATTTGTGCGTGTTTTAAATGAGTAAGTTGTAAGAAATAGATAGCAACATGAAGAACCATATTCGTGTATTCGTGGCAAAAATCACGTCAGAACCGTCCCGTCCCTTCGTCCCAAAAGGCACGAACAGAACCGTCCCGTCCCTTCGTCCCTATTAAAAAAAACTGTACTTTTGCCCAAAAAATCATGAACAATATTCACGCCATTTCACCATTAGACGGCAGATATGCACAAAAAGTAGCTGCTCTTTCCCCATATTTTTCCGAAAAAGCCCTAATGCATGCCCGTTGTATCGTCGAATGTTGGTATATTTTGGCATTAGATGAACATAAGATTTTCGAGCCATTACAAGCAGAACATCAAGAACGCATACAGCAAGTTATCCAAAATTTTTCAGCTCAAGACTACATTGAAATAAAAAAGATAGAAGAGATTACTCGTCATGATGTCAAAGCGTGTGAGCTTTTTTTACAACAAAAACTCTCTTTACCAGACAACAATATCATTCATTTTGGACTGACTTCCGAAGATGTCAATAACTTGGCACATACCTATCTTTTAGATGCTTACTTAAAAAAAGAACAGCTTCCGCAACTCAAAGGTTTAATGGAAAAACTAAGCGAATTGGCAAATGATTGGAAGGCAATTCCATTTCCAGCCCGAACACATGGGCAAAAAGCCTCTCCAAGCACAGCAGGCAAAGAACTAGCTGTTTTTCTACATCGAATGAATCGTATTTACAAAGCCCTCAAACACTTTCAATTTGCAGGAAAACTCAATGGTGCGGTGGGCAATTATTCAGCGATGCAAGCAGCGATTCCTTCCATAGATTGGCATCAATTTGCCGCCCAATTTTTTGAAAAACATGGTTTTCAGCACAACATCGCTACGACGCAGATCGAAGATCACGATACTTGGGCCAATTATTTTAATCTCACTCGCCAATTCAACAACATAGTTATAGACCTCAATTTAGACTGTTGGTTATATATTTCCAAAGAATTATTTTTTGAAAAGACGAAAGCAGGAGAAGTTGGTTCTTCGACGATGCCCCACAAAGTCAATCCCATCAACTTTGAAAACAGTGAAGGAAACTTGCTTTTATCCAATTCCTTACTTTCGATGATGAGCGATAAGCTGTGCCGTTCTCGTATGCAACGTGATCTATCTGATAGTACGGTAGAGCGCAATTTTGGGGTTGCATTGGGTCACGCTTACTTGGGCATTAGCGAAACCTTGCGAGGCTTGAATAAGCTACAAATCAATGAAACCCAATGTCGATCAGAATTAGAAGATAGCCCAGAATTATTAGCGGAGCCGATTCAAACCATTTTGCGTTTAGCCAAAGTCAAAGACCCGTACACACTCTTAAAACAAGCCAGTCGAGGCAAAAAAATAGACCGTCAAAGCCTAATGGATTTGGTCGAAAGTTTGCATATTGAAGAACGTTTCAAAGATCAAATACGTCAACTCAAAGTCGTTGAATATATCGGAGAAGCAGAGCGTATTTGTGATTTAGTCATTGAGGAGATGAAAGAAATTTTATAATGAATGGTAAATTGTGAATTATAAATTATGAATGCAGTTCAGTTTGTATCTTCTTCTTTTAGGAGCGAAAGGTTGGGTACTTTGTCGTGCAGGAAAGTCCCGCTATCCGTTCTTATCACCAAGCCACCCGAACCCCTTAGCCAACGCAGTTTGGTGATACCACTCCTATCGGGGCTATTGGGGAAAGGACAGAACGCTTCACAACCTTAACTTTTTAGAATTTTCCAAGTAAGAACCATATTGGTGTATTTATGGTAAAAACCACATAAGAGCTGAACCACATTCATCATTCATAACTCATCATTTACCATTTATAAAAACTCGTGTATTTGTGGCAAAAATTACGAACTGAACAGCAAGTCACTTGTCACCAGCCACTAGTCACTAAAAACTAAACTATGTCCAATCGTCTAATCCTTTTATTTCTTTTTATTACCCTACTAAGTTGTCAAGAAAAAAAACAAAAACCTTCTTCTTTTCAACCCAATAAAAAACAATCCTGTTGCGACAAACTCCCCAATCGCCAATTGGGATTGACAGCCGATTATGAAAAAATAAAGATGCGATCCGATACCAGTACACAAGGGATGGTTTTGATCAAAGGAGGTACTTTTGACATGGGAGGCGATAACGAACAAGCATCAAGAGACGAATATCCAAAACACCCAGTTTTAGTAGATGATTTTTGGATAGATGCCACCGAAGTCACCAACACCCAATTCCAAGAATTTATCAAAGCGACAGGCTATCAAACCATCGCAGAACGCAAACCCGATTGGGAAGAACTCAAAAAGGACTTACCACCCAATACGCCCAAACCGCCAGATAGCGTATTAGTCGCAGGATCGTTAGTCTTTACCCCACCTCAACAAACCACTTCATTACAGGATTATGGACAATGGTGGATTTGGACTCCAAAAGCAGATTGGCAACATCCCGAAGGTCCAGACAGCCATCTCAAAGGTCGAGAAAATCATCCAGTTGTACACATTGCATGGGATGATGCGATGGCTTATTGTAAGTGGGCAGGAAAGCGTTTACCCACCGAAGCCGAATGGGAATATGCCGCAAGAGGTGGAAACCCCAATCAAATCTATCCTTGGGGCAATGAACACATTGATGCAGGAAAACCCAAAGCCAATTCATGGCAAGGGACTTTTCCCAATGATAATCAAAAAACAGATGGTTTTTATGGAGTCGCACCCGTCCAATCCTTTGCGCCCAATCCTTATGGTCTGTACGATATGGCAGGCAATGTTTGGGAATGGTGTTTGGACTGGTATCATGTCGGATATTATGCGATGTGTGAAAAAGAAGGACTTGCCAAAAATCCACAAGGTCCTCGACAAAGCTATGATCCCGATGAGCCTTATATCCCTAAAAAAGTACAAAGAGGTGGTTCATTCTTATGCAACGACCAATATTGTTCGGGTTATCGAGTCGCTAGACGGATGAAAGCGAGTAAAGATACGGGATTGAGTCATTCAGGATGTCGGTGTGTAAAGTCTGTGCCTTAACTATCAGTTGAGACCGCAACGACCTAGCCCCGATAGAAGTGGTATCACCAACGTGAATGGCTAAAGGGTTCGGGTAGCTTGGTGATAAGAACGGATAGCGGGACTTTCCAATACGACGAAGCACTTAACCCT
>JAHDBB010000286.1 GCA_020630635.1 Chitinophagales bacterium | reverse complement strand
TATTTTGGAACTGATCCAGTAAGCATAATCTTGTAAGTTTTCAGGCTTTTCAAAGGTTGCATTGTTGGTATTAATTCCATCAATGTAAATAGATTTAATTTTAAGCCAATCGGTTTTTTGGGCATTTCTTATCATATATAAGCGATTTACGATTTTATTAAATAATAAAAATAATCGGCAACCTGTCTAAAGTTGCCAAGTCATATTCTAATGATTAAAATCTAAGAAAAAAACGGGTCGCTTCAATCGGATTGCTAACCACAAAAAGCAGAGGCCATCCGATTGATGAAGAGAAAGGAGTCTCTTAATATCAATCAATCGGATGGGTCTTCCCGTTTTTGCATAGCAATTCGATTGAAACGAAATTACCCTTTCTTTTTTTAAATGAATCTTATTACTTTTTCAATAGCTCTTTACAAAAGGTCTCCATCGTTTGTTTATTCACACTATAAAAAGAAAACTTATCTACATATTCTACGGTAAAGAGGTTCGCTTCTCTTAGTTTTTTGACATGTTGGGAAAGACTGGATTGGCTATACGGAAAGTGTTCGACCAAGTCTTTATTACAAACATCATTCCTCACTTTATTTTTTTTACTCACATAATCAATCAGTGCAACTCTCAATGGATGAGATAATGCATCCGCAATCTTTGCGATAAAAATAGCTTCCTCTGATTTTTCAATATTGAACTCTTTTTTAATTTTCATAAGACAAAGGTAAACTATATTTCGTACATTAGCAATATACGATTTATTGTTTTAAAAAAACAGCAGCCATTTTACCATGACTACTGTTTTTCGATTCAATCAATTTCTAATACTCCACAATATCAGGTGAGGTTTTACCATACTTTCGACCTGTAATATCTTCTCTTGTAAACTCTGTTTTATCTCGTTTGATAAAAGCTAAATGAGCCTTTTGACAATTCGCTCCATAATGAAAAACTAAATACTCGGAATCATTGGTCCAACGTGGCACAGCCGATCCTTCATTTCCCCCTTCTCGAACAATGCGAGTGGCAACATTGATTTGTCCACAAGTTCCATCGTCAGGTAATTGGTCCAAGACTACAGATCGTAATGCCCACTTCCCTAAAGCAAAACGACACCCTGTACCAGGACCTTTGTAGGATTCAAAAGCGATTTCAGTTCCATCAGGAGACCAGTAAGGATCATAATCAGGAAAGATGTCACAAGTAATTCGCTGTTCCTCATTGGTAGCAATATTAAGGGTGTAAATTTCTCCATTTTTAGAAAAGCAAAGCGATTCACCGTCGGGCGACCAAGAAGGGTCTGTATAATTGCCTCCACCATTGTGAATTTCTTGTTGGATATTTCCATCAATATCGGTAATAAATAAGGATTGTTGTCCATCTGCTTTTCGAGCAAACATCACCAACTTTGTGCCATCGGGAGACCAGTCAGCCGTTCCTTGTCTTTTCCAGTTGTAACGGCTTAATGGAAGAACCTCTTGAGATACAAATGTAGTCAAATCCATCATCCACAAAGAGTAGTGGTTATATTCATCTTCTCTACGATTTTTAGGTACACGATAATAAAGCATCTTCGTTTTATCGGGAGATACTCTGGGCCAATAGCATTCATAGTCATCATCATCTGTGAGTTGTAGGGTTCCATTGGTTTCATCACCACTCAAATCCATTGCACAGATCTCCCAATTATCAGTTTCATTGGTATATCCATCTCTATTAGAAGCATAGACAATGATGGTATTTTCGACATCCACCCGATGACCTTCGGTATTTTCAGAGGTTGAACTTCCAAAGTCTCCTGCCCTTTCTACCAAATTATCAAACTGTTCTTTTAAGCTAATATCCTGATTGGGAGTGATGGGATCTTCTGATCCACAGGAAGCTAAAATGAGTAAAGTACTCATGCATAAAACAAAACATTTTATGATTTTCATAATTATTGTTTTACTGGATTTCTGTAAGTTTTGAAATCCGTAAGTGAATGAAATGATTAGAGACCTTCTCCATTCATTTAGACATGGCAATGCCCTTCTATAAATGAGATTTATAGTGAATTTTGGGAATAAAAAATCTAAGATTTTAATACTTTTAAGACGGTCTCTAAAAGGTTGGTAAGTTTTGTTTTATAGGTGTTTATTTTATGAGAAAGAAAGGGTGTTTGTACTGAAAAACAGTAACATCAGCATGGTGTCCATTATAAAATAGACCCGATAGTAGCGGTATAAATGCAATGGGCTGGCTGCCTAAAACGTTGGCGCATTTATAGGAGCGGATAGCGGGAAGACCCGTTACGACGAAGCATTTTACTAGTCTCTCCTAGAAAACCAATAAGTAATTGAATAACGAAAAGGGTGAGTTGATTTTTTGAAAGTTTTTCATAGTGCGTGTTTTTATATATAACTCTTTTATCTTCTTTTTTATTGTAATAATATTGATATTTTTATGATTATTTATCTTTTATCACCACTAATTTTTCCTCTTTGATTTCAAAATAAAATCTATGAGACTATTTTCTTCAAAAAGTCCATATAAAATATTGTGTATATCCAATGGTGATAGATTATCCAATGTTGCTTGATGGCTTCGATTATAGGACTGCATCTGTCTCTCCAATTGATCTTGTAGCTGTTTTATTTGTTCTTGGTTCATTATTTTGTTTTTTTTATTGGGTTATAATCTCTTTCCATTTCCCGCTTTCAGCCATTTCTTTACAATTCATCATTTGATTTTTCTCCATTTTCCATTTGTGTAATTTCTTGAAGAATAAGTTTTAAGGATTTCATAATTTTAGCAATTTTATAAATGTCTTTTCGAGTAGCAACAAATTCATTGCTGATACAATAGGTTTGATTGACCAGTGTTAAGAAGAACCAGTTTCGACCAATCACATACGCACCATATACAGGTTCATCATTATTGTTGAGAGATTGGGCAGTCATCATAGCAATCAATAATTGTCCCAAAGGATCATTGTCTGCGCCCTTTTCTTTTTTGTATTCATGTAAACAAAAGTAAGGTTCTTTGGGCTCAAAATCACCAGAAGCGACCATTAAATCGACTTCACCAGCAACAGCTTTACCTTGTATAGTTCCTTTAAGTGGTCGATTGGCAAAAGACTTAAATAAAGATGTATCAAAATCTACTAACTCTACTATAAAAGCAATAAACTTAATAATCAGTTCTTGCTCATTCCAAATATCAACATATCTAATCAATTTATCTTGTAACTTATCAAGTGTTTTTATTTCTTCCTGCGAAAGACTTACCGTTCTATTCAGCCAATCGTCCAGAGTCTCACACTTTTGAGTTACCTTCAGTCCAAACTCGTCAGCTATATCTTGACGTGTCCAGTTTTTAAACGATTTGGATTTCATATCATTAGGTTTTGGATTTTACTACAAAAGTAACATAAGAAATTAAAAGGTGTTTTATCATAAAACTTATTCTAAAATTGTATATCTATACTTCTGTCACTAAAATACTATATTCTAGCACATTTTAACAGTCCATTAACCGATTATGATGTATTTTTGTGGGTTATGACATCAAACAGTGAAACAAACTCGAATTTAATGGAGGAAAATACTCCAGATCAAAGACGAGAACCCCCTAAATTGAATGTTTATCTGCCAATTGCCTTTGCTTTGGTGATGATTATTGGGATGCAAATTGGTTTTAAATTGTATGAAAACTTGAAGCAAAAAGTGAGTCCTCGACAATATGCCAGTACTTTTTCTGGAACGGAGACGATCAATGAGGTTTTTAATTTTATTGAAGCCAAATATGTCGATACCATTGATAATCATAAATTGGTGGAGGATGTCATCGAAGAAACCCTCAATAAGTTAGACCCTCACTCTAATTATATATCAGCCAGTGAGTTAGAAGAAATCAATGAGTCTTTACAAGGTAATTTTGATGGAATCGGTATTGAGTTTTCGATTGTACAAGATTCGATAGTCGTCATTACACCCATCGCTGGTGGACCTTCTGAAAAACTAGGGATCTTGCCTGGTGATAAAATCGTGGAAATCGAAGGGGAAATGGTGGCTGGTATTGGCTTGGCAACAAAGGACGTAATCGCTCGATTGAAAGGTGATAAGGGTACAGAAGTCAAAATCGGTATCAAACGCAACAATTTAGCGGACTTACTACATTTTAATATTACACGAGACAAAATTCCGATCAATAGCTTAGATGTCGGTTATATGTTGGATGAAGAAGTGGGTTATATCAAACTCAATCGTTTTAGTGCAACGACTTATGACGAATTTGGTCGAAAACTGCGAGACTTGTACGATGTGGGAATGAAAAAGCTGGTTTTGGACCTTCGACAAAATCCCGGTGGTTACTTAGATGCGGCTACTAAAATTGCAGACGAATTGATTGGTGGACGTAAATTATTGGTTTATACCGAAGGACGCAACTATAAAAGACGCAACTATTTTTCTAAGCGAGTCGGTTTATTTGAAGATGGTGAATTGGTGATTTTAATCGATCAAGGCTCGGCTTCGGCTAGTGAAATATTGGCGGGCGCAGTACAAGACTTGGATAGAGGAACTTTGATCGGTCGTCGTTCTTTTGGCAAAGGCTTAGTACAAGAACAGCATCAATTATCAGATGGATCGGCTATGCGTTTGACCGTCGCTCGTTATTATACACCAAGTGGTCGCTCGATTCAAAAGCCTTATAATAATGAGGAGGAATATGGTGATGAATTAGCCAGTCGTTTTTACAATGGTGAATTGTTTGAAAAAGACAGTATCAAGGTCGAAGATTCGCTGCAATATAGAACCGTTAGTGGTAAAATCGTTTATGGTGGTGGCGGTATTGTTCCCGATGTTTTTATGCCATTAGACACTTCTTATTCAAACCCTCAATTTTTAAAAGCACAAGGTCATCTACCTGGTTTTATTTATCAACACTTTAGCAGCAATCAAGAGTTTTACTTGAATATGAAGGACTTAGATTCTTTCAAAAATCGTTATGAGGTCTCCAAAAATATGCTCAATGAATTTATGACATACCTCAATCGTGAAAAAGTGGATGTTAAATTAGCAGATATTCAAGAATTTTTGCCTCGTTTGAAAAATGATATGAAGGCTTACTTGGCTCGTCAGATTTGGAAGGAAGAAGGCTACTATGCTTTGTTGGCAGAAAACGATGAGATATTGGCAAAAGCGTATGAAACATTGAAAGAGGCTTCTTTGAGTGTAGAAAATTTTTAGGAGCGAAAAGCCTTGGTAATGGTGAATTATGAATGATTAATTATAAATGCGGTTCACTTTTATTTGGAGCGAAAGGTTCATTTCTTCGTCGTAAAGGCAAGTCCCGCTATCCGTTCTTATGAACGCAGCCTCGCCACAACCCACGCCAACGCTTGTGCATTCATACCACTCCTATCGGGGCTAGTTGGGAACGGTCAAAACCTAATCATAGGATAATTCTATAATAACATAGACAACATAAAATTCTACCTCTGATAATGAAACATTACCCCCCTTTTCTTCGTTTAATCTTATTAGATAGTTTTGCTATATAAAATGCTGGGTCATACTATTATATGATCATATTCTATGCCTATCCAATAGTACCAAACAACTATTACTCTCCCCCAAATTATAATAAATAGAACTCAAAACATTGCAAAAACAACTTATATGTAGTATCTTTAGCTTATACAAGACCAGGCTAAAGGTAAAACTCAGCCAATGAATCAACAAACAACAACAACACTATTTAATATTCTTTTGGTTGAAGATAACCAAAGTGATGCTGTACTTACACAGATTGCATTAACCGATGCACAAATCCCACACAAACTACAAGTTGTCAAAAATGTAGACGATGGTTTAAATGTAATGTACCAATCCAATCAACTTAATAACCATACAATTGTTCCTGACTTTGTATTGTTAGACCTTCGCTTACCAGAAAGAGAAGGAACTGATTTTTTGGAAATCATCAAAAAAGAGGAACGCTTTAATCATGTTCCTATCATTGTACTTACAACTTCTGACTCACCAAATGATCGCAAACGCTGCCAAAGTTTATCTGCCGATGGATATATTATAAAAGCCGTCGATTTAGACCAATTTGTCAGTAATATTAAAGGAATTTGGGCGATTTTGAAGAAATTTGGGGTCAATTAAAATACGTTTATTATGGCTGGTTCTCCTCTACTTGAATGGGTATTTTCTAATACATCATCCAAGATGGTTCGGATATGGATGGAACCTGTGGCTTATGATATGGAAGTCCCGCCACAATATGAGTATAAGCTATTGACTTATGAGAAGTCTATTCGCATGGAATTTGAAGACGAACAGATCACTTTCTGGATGGAAACGGAATTGGCTTATGCCCTTTATCAAAGACCCATTGGCTCTAAAAATTGGGAATTGGAGATTGATTTGTTGGATATTTAAGTTTAAGATTTTTGGTACTAAGAAGTCCCTACCTCAACCAAATAGCCCCGAATGAATTAAATTCTAATTTTTAATTTCTAAATTCTAAAATGGTTTGTGAAGCGTTCTGTTCCAACCCAAATAGCCCCGATAGGAGTGGTATTCGTGTAGAAGCGTTGGCTTCCTAAAACGTTGGCAACACGAATGAGAACGGATAGCGGGACTTGCCTTTACGACGAAGCATCCCAACTTTCGCTCCTAATAAAATTATCGACCTCACACTCCTACTACCCTTTTTAACACTTCCTCTACCGTTTTTGTATTGGAAAAAAATGATAAAACTTTCTGTAAAACTTCTTCGACTAAAGCATCTGGACAAGAAGCTCCACTTGTCAAAATCACACTAACCACTTCCTTTTTAGGTAAAAAATCCTGTTGGGTTTTCTCCACCTTTTCGTGAATATCAAAATATTGAATTAAGTTATCGGATAAAATTTTAGCAGCATTGTTGAGAAAGTAAGTTGGTACTTTTTGCTCACATAATTCGACTAAATGGGTCGTATTGGAACTATTGTAACCGCCTATCACCAATGCAACATCTGCCTTTTCTTTCAATAATCCAAAAGTTGCTTGTTGGTTGTCATTGGTCGCATAACAAAGTGTATCTCGTGTATCCGCAAAATGATTTTTGATGTCATTTTCACCATACTTTTTCACCATCGTCTCCCGAATAAAAGCCGCAATTTCTTGGGTCTCGCTTGCCAACATCGTCGTTTGATTGACGACCCCAAACTTGTCTAAATGCATCTTTGTATCAAAGCCTTCTGAATATCGCCCTTCAAATACTTGGTAAAAATCTTCTATCGACTGATTCCCCAAAATCATCTCGGCTAATACTTTTGCTTCTTCCAAATTTCGTAGAACCAAAGTAGGCGCATTGGCAGCACTATGAGAAAAAGTCGCTCTGGTTTCTTCGTGCGTTGGTTTGCCATGTACCAAAATTGTATGATCGTTTTTCCCCAATTTATTGGCACGATTCCAGACCTTGACGACAAAGGGACAAGTTGTATCAAATTCTTGGGTGGTCACGCCCATTTTTTCCAGTTTTTCCCGAATGGCAATGGTCGTTCCAAAAGCAGGAATCAAGACAATATCGTCTTCTTTCAAAATCTCCCACTCTATCAATTGCTTGCCTTTGGTGTCCATCAAAAATTGAATGCCTTTGGATTGTAGGTCTTCATTGACGTGGGGATTGTGGATCATCTCACTTAGAAAAAAGATGCGTTTGTCGGGATATTTTTCGACGGTTTGATAGGCAATCTCTATAGCATTTTCGACTCCATAACAAAACCCAAAGTGTCGGGCTAATAGGAATCGAACAGGTCCAAAATCTAAGATGGTTGGGCTAAAATCTTTTTTACGAGGGTCTTGTCCTTTCCTCGCTTGTTTGATGGCGGAAATAATGGGACTGCGGTAGTATTGTGGGACATCGAAGGTTTTCATTGATTGATTTTTTGGTTAAA
>JAHDBB010000285.1:3257-7998 GCA_020630635.1 Chitinophagales bacterium | reverse complement strand
TGTGGGGATTTTTTGCATGAACTTTTTAACTGATTTTTGTCAGCCCACCCGATAGAAGTGGTATCACCAAGCAGCGTTTGCTAAGGGGTTTGGGTGGCTGGTGATAAGAACGGATAGCGGGACTTGACGTTGCGATGAAAGAGGAACCTTTCGCTCCTAGCCTAAGTAAAGTGTAAATTTAATCTTTTCGTATTTTAGCTGGCTATCCGTCTAAAGTTGCCAATTACCTCACTATAAGTATAGAAAGGGTAAGTCGTTTCAATCGGATGGGTCTTCCCGTATGAACCAGCAATCCGATTGATTTATATTAAAAGCCTCCTTTCTCTTTATCAATCGGATTGTCTCTTCTTGGCGTGGGTAGCAATCCGATTGAAGCGACACCTTTTTTCTTTGATTGTAAAATGGGGCAATCATCGTGACAACTTTAGACAAGTAGCCTTACTCTTTGATGATGCGTTTAGTGATGGTTGTTTGGGTATTTTGGATTTTGATAAAGTACATTCCTGTATTCCATGTTTGGATGTTTAAGGTTTTGTGAATAAAATTAGAAGTTGCGTTTATAGATTCTTGATAGACCTTTTTGCCACTTACATCGAAGATTTCAAGATATGTAAATGCGTTGGGTATTGTCTGGAATTGGATGTTTAAAATATCTCTTGTTGGGATCGGACTTAGGCTCAAATTTTGTAAATTTTGAGAGCTTCGGTCTAATAAGATAATCGAACTTTTTTCTGTTTTTCCATCAAAATCAACACTTTTGAGACGGTAATAATAGAGTCCATCTTTAAGGGTTTGATCTATCCATTCATAAGTTGTTAAACGATGACTGTTTTGAACAGCTTCTACCTTTGTTAAGGCCTCAAAATGTTGTCCATCCCAAGAACGTTCTATCTCAAAATATTGGTTGTCGGTTTCGCTGGCAGTCACCCAATACAGTCGATTTCCTATCGCTTCTACTTCGCCCTTAAACTCGACTAACTCAATGGCAGTTTTGATACAAGGGGCTGGAAGTGCGCTGACTTCTGTGAAACATCCTACTTGGTCATTGACGCTGATATTATAAGGTGTATTATCGACGTATTCTACTAAGATGTTCTCACCCAAGATATAGTTGCCATCTACATCCCCTGTCGCATTGTAAAAAGTTTCGCCTCCAATGCCTAAACTACCATATTCTTGTACGTACGCTGGTAAGCCTCCACTGAAAGCATACGCCATTGTGTAAACACCCGTCAAAGGATCGCACTCATAGTCTGCCGAAATTTCTAAAGGTTTCAAGATGTGAACCGTCGCTGCTTCTGATAAGTCAAAACATGTTGTTTGGTTCATTAGCTCATCCAAAGACATTCCGACCTCAATATTGGGCGCATCCGTTTCTAAATAATTGAGTGCATATGCTTGATACATGCCCGAATTGAGCGTTCCCAAATTGCCACTTTCACTGACGTTGATTAGGCTTGAATTATCGGCATTCATCAATAAATAGGTTTGTAAATAGTCTGTTTCTTGGTTAAAATCAGTCGCATTTACCCATACCTCCTCATTATTACAATGCACGGATTCTGCAAATGCAAGCGTTCCAGCGTCGGAAAAACAAAATAAATTGCAAGTTATTTCTATACTGCCTAAAGTCTCAATGTCGAAACAAGTCAGTGCATTTATAACATCCTCATAGTTTTGACCTAACCAATTAGACAAATCAAAAGGTAATTCCTCGACCAATATATTTAAAGAAGCCATTTCATAAACAATCTCACTATCAAAATCATAAAAGCTATTTTCGGTAGTAATATCTAGAATGGTTCCGTTGTCATCATTTAACATTAAAAAGAGTTGAGCATAATTTTCTGATTGATTGTATCCATCGGCTTCAAAAAATAAAGTATCGTCGGGACAAATAAAGGGAATACACAAGGTATCAATCATCGTATTACAAGGGTAGTAAATATTCGTACTATTGACATTTCCTTCTTCAGCCTCACAAACAAAGCCACAATTTTCAACCAAAAAGTCTTCTCCTTCTGATATATCGACACATTCAAAACTCATCACCAATGTATCTATATTTTGATTGAGCCAGGTATTGACATCCCCTATTTCTCCAGTAAAAGCATTTAAGGCAAACACATTGAAATTTCCTTCCTCTAGGATAAACTCCCCTGTTAAACTAAGGCTTTGAATGGTGTCATTTTCGACTAAAAGATAGACTTGGGTATAGTCTTCGGTCTGATTAAAATCTTCTGTTGCAATCATCAAAGTATCATCGATACAGTAGAGACTGTCTATGGGTAATAGAGCCGTATTACCAACTGTAATAAAAACGTTTACATAAGTACACATCGGCATTGCTTCAATAGAACAAACGAGGTATTCTAAAGTGTCATTTCCAACCATACCACCAGCATTATAAATGATTTCACCATTGTTGATACTTGCTGTTCCTAAGTTGGGTAACGTCGTGATGGAAAAGATATACAAGGAATCTCCATCCACATCAAAATCATTGGCAAGTACATCAATGTTAATGGTCGTTTCTGTATCCGTTGTCACAAAATCAGTTGTGCCTATTACATTGGGAGATTCTTCGATAGCCACTACATAAATAGAACCTTCATCACATTCTCCGCATTCATTGCAAATGGTATAATTGAAGGTAAGCGAAAATGGACCTTCTAAATTATTATTGATGGTCAAGGTATTGTTTTCGTTGATGATTACTTCAACATCAGAAGGTGTACTGACTTCTGTAATCGACAGATTGTAATTGCATTCATCTATATCATTGGCTAATACATCTATATTCCAAGAAGTATCTCCAAAAGAAACATAGAACTCATCATCTACTGCTTGTGGGATGAAACAGCCAATATTGATGGAGTAAACAATCGTATCACAACCACCCAAGTCATCACATCCAATGACGGTAACATCGTCTAAACCCACTAAAGCTGGTAAGGGGAGGTAAGTAAAGCAAAGTGAATCATCTTGTATTTCAATACCACAATCAAAGGTGGATTCACACGTTCCAATGACATGATTGAGTTCAAATTCTGGGCAAATCAGGGTTGGCGTTTGATTGGTAAAAAAATCAGGGACGCATAAATCTGTGGAAGGAGCTAAAAACATTTCATTAGCAAAACTTCCAGCATTGGCTTCGCAGTCTATCGAACAATCTTGAATGGTAATGAGTCCATTGACTTGTCCCAAATCAAAGCAACTTAAGGTTGGTAAAAAGTCAACGATACTTGCGCCAATTAAAGCATCCAAAGGTGGAATTTCATTCGCTAAAGCATTGACTACAGAAACAAAATATTGACCAGGTTCTAAGAAGAAAGTGCCTGTAGTATCGGCAACTACAATGGTTAAGTTGCCCATTTCTAAGTTTTCGACTATGTATAATTGGATATATTCTCCGCCTATTGCATTGTTAAATAAAACCGTAAATTCTTCTGTATTACAGTAAGTATCTGCTTGTGGTTCTACCAATATTCCAGCATCAGCGACACAACCTAGCTCACAAGGTGGAATGGTTCCGCTTATATCCATCATACTTGGACAATCAAGACTATCTGTTATCATAATACTATACTCCATATTTTCGGGAAGTTGAATACTAGCGACTTCTCCTCCATTGTATTGTCCATTGATGGTTCCTTCAAAAGTATAAATATCTTCGGCATTTCCTATGACAGATACATTGAGTGTATAAAAACCTTCCTCACAATTATTTTCCAAAGAAGTTTGTACGAGTATGGGTTCTACAATAGTAATGGTATTGCTTGAAGTTGTTGTTTCTACACACTCCAATTGAACCAATATATCCAATAAGTTTTGTCCAATGTATTGACTGGGATTGGTTGAGAAAAAACCGACTGAATCTGTATTAATCGCATGAAAATAATAAACATTAGGACTCGGTTCAAAGATACCTGTAAAATTAAGTTCTATAATGATGTTGTTGGTATCTGTGATGGCATAGGCTTGTTCATATTCTGCTCCAACGTTGGAACCACTTGTATTAATATTGAATACAGAACCTGCACAATGGGTTCCATAAAATGTAGATAATACTCCTGCTTCTGCCTCGCATTCAGGAGTTACCGTTCCTACACATTCGGGGTTGATGGCAGGATCGTAAAAGGTGATCGCAGGATAATCATACATTAAATCTATACCTGTACAATCTGGATTAATTTCGGTGGGATTGTCTATGTTGGGAACAATGATGGGTACAATCACCACTGTAATGGGTAAAGGAAAACCGATCATACCAAAAGTGGCGGTTCCATTGTCAATAACGAATGTTCCCTCATTGCTAAAGGCGACATTACTGGCGTTGGGGTCATCGTCCCAATTGGTGACAGTGGGCTGTCCTCCTGGATAAATCATAAAAACTAAACCTGGATTGGGTCCTGCATCGGAGAGAACGCCTTCGGAGACAAATTCGATGAGGGCATCTGCACAAAGGATATAAGGGTCTTCTGTAGTCCCTGCTCCTTGTGTGCCTTCAGGTAAAATAAGGTCAAAATTACCTGGACTTTCACAGTCAGCTACTTGTGCAAAAGTGGAATAAGTCGAGAAAAAAAATAATGCTACAAATAAGATAATGTTTGTCCATTTGGAAGGGAAATGGGTAATTGTCATAAGATAGTTTTTGGGGTTGATTAAAAGGATAAGTAAAAATACAGAACTATTTTATACTATTCTATAAAAATACTTTAATTTGTTATGAATGTAAAAC
>JAHDBB010000285.1:0-3157 GCA_020630635.1 Chitinophagales bacterium | reverse complement strand
ACCCATTAGCCCCGATAGAAGTGGTATTCGTGTAGTAGCGTTGGCTTAGAAAAACGTTGGCAGCACGAATAGGAACGGATAGCGGGACTTTCCTGTACGACGAAGCTCTATCCATTCGCTCCAAAAAATAAAAAGACTTATTTTTTTATTGATCTATTATACGACACATTACTGCGAACTATTGTTAGATTTTGTAAGTTGAAAAAATTTACTTGCGTTTAGAATTGCTAAGACTGTCTTAATCTTGATACCTGTAATAGCTCTGTTTCCTGAATCAACCAGTTTTTATGAAGTGTATTTTGGCAATCTTTAATTTGTTTAAGAAGAAGCGTTAAATCCTCAAAATTATTATTCTTGGCTTTTTGCATTTTTTTAATAAAATTAATAAAGTTACAACAATTTTCTTTTATGTCTTGAGCCAATGATTTATGTATGTTTAGATATTTTTGAAAAGATTGGGTTAGATTATAAAAAGTCTCTTCATAATTACCCAATTTGTAGTAGGCTCTTAATTGTATACTTCTGGTTCTTATTCCATATATGGAGTTTTGTAATGTAGTTAATTGGGCTAGCTCATTTAAAACATTGGTATATTCTTCGTTTTCAAAATAGATAATTGCCTTACACAATAATATGGTGTCTTTTTTTTCCTTTAAATGTATAAAATGAGCGTATTGAAGGAGAAATTCTTCTGCCCATTTTATTTTTTTTGCAGCACAAGCAATGTTAACAATGTTTTGAAAAAGATACCCTGCAATAAAACCATTTTCAATTATAAGTTCTCGTTTCAGAGCATCTTTGTACAAAGCGAAATGCTCTTCTAAAGCATTTTTGTTCCCTTTTTTATAACTTCGATAGCATACCTGTATCAAATAACTAAGTAATTGTGTTTTTTCTGATTCTGAATATAAATCAATGTTATCAAAAAAGATTTTCTTGATTTTAGGATAATCTTCAAAATTTTCATTGAGTGTGATTTCCAGTAGTTGCTTTAAGAATTTGATTTGGGGAACTTGATCTTGTTCATTGAACACTAAGTTAGATAACAATTTTAAGGAATCATCTAAATTTTTATCATTGGGATAACAAACATTCCTTTTGGTATGATAATCACCTATAAACCAATATAAACTGGCTACAGTAGCGTATTCAAGAATATGTTTTATCATTATTTTTGGACTAATGGCACTTGCTGATTCATCGTAATAATTTGGATGTATTAGTTGCATTTGTTTTAATCTATAGCAATCATGTAAATGCTCAAATCCAGGAACCGTTTTTTTAGTCCATTTTTGTTCTATAGAATCTATTTTCTTAAAAAAATATTTATCCAGTTTTTTCCTTCTTAAAGCTTCTAAGAGTAAAAAATCCTTTGTTTTCTCCTGAGCATTTAGTTCTTGTATAATCAAGAATTTTTCTATGAATTGTATTAATTGATGAACTAAGTTTTTTACTTTTTTTAAATTATTTTTTTCGTTCGGAAACAATTTTTCAGCAATGTATTCTTTTTGAATTTTACTGGGCGGAAAAGTAGGATGATGCTTCTTTAAATAATTTAGAAAAATAAGAATATTAGGTCTATTTATTGAGTTCATCTTAATGAATTGAGTCAAGTCTTTGAGTTCATCAGAAGAAAATTGATTTAAAAAAACAATTAGTTTACTATTTTTCATAGAAAGTTTTTTATTGAATAAGTTTTAAAATTTAGTAGAAATGTTCTGTCTGCTGAAAGCATAAATCATAGATGATTTTAATTTTCTATTTTGGATTACTGGCTCATCTCTTGTATTTCACTAAGTTTTTCAATCAACACAAAATCCTGACTATCAAACACTTGCAACAAAAAACCAACAATATCAAAAAGTTTTCTCTATAAATATGTCTTTGCCAATGCCTAAGATTAAAACTATCTTTGGATCATTAAAACCAACTTGAAAGTAATTACATCTAGTTTACTCACTATCTAAATATAGTTTCTAATAACAATCTCACTAAACTAACTAAAATCAATACCTATTTATTTAACTAATAAAATATTATTAAATTATGAAAAATCTTAAATTTTTGCCTGTTCTATTATTATCTATTGGATTCTTTTTTACTGCCTGTGAAAAAGACATAATAACTTTTTCAGAAGAAGAAGCATCTGTAATGGGTTCAGGTGAGCAAACAGAAGTTAGCAACTTGATAAGTAAGTATAATCCTCATCAATCAAAGATAAAGGGAAATACAAATTCCGAAAACAAGATTGGTATTATTGTAATTGAAATTGATACACCACCAGGAGGGTAATCCTTCAAATGCAACACTGTTTTATCTATTCTTAATAAGTCAAGGCTGTACACAATAGCCCCGATAGGAGTGGTATAAATGCTAATGCGTTGGCGACCTAAAACGTTGGCGCATTTATAAGAACGGATAGCGGGACTTTCCTGTACGACGAAGCTCTATCCATTCGCTCCTAAAAATAAAAAGACTTATTTTTTAATTGATTTATTATTCTATCCACTACCCCATTCGCAAGCTAATACCTGTTCAACAAACACTCATTTACTAAGTTCCTATTTTTTCACTTCTCAAATTAATCTTATGAACAGATTATTATCAAAGTGGGTGCTATTCCTTGCATTTACACCTCTTTTATCGTCCTTGTATGCTTATAGTCAAACAGATGAAATTTATCATGAAAGATTGTATTATTTATGCAAAGTCTGGGGACATGCCAAATACTTTCATCCTACCATCGCTGAAGGTACAATCAATTGGGATGACGAATTGCTAACTGCGGTAAATGCGATCAAGGATGCAGATTCTAACGAAGCATTTAATGAGGCTGTTTTGAATATGCTCAATGAGGCAGGTCCTGTTCCGATTACTCTATCTCCTGAAATTGAAATTCCTGATAGTCTCAATAATAATTTGGATACCGAATGGTTGGATGCAACTATTTTTTCGGAAGAAGTCAATGGTTTTTTACATGATATACAAAACAATTTTGTTCCTAAAAATAATATTTACGTTGATGAAGCTTGGTCTGGTGGCAATCCAACCTTTAATACCGATTCATTGTATTATGTTGGAACTTCTTATCCCAATGAATCCACAAGATTATTAGGACTCTTTAGATATTGGAATATTATTAATTATTTTTTTCCCT
>JAHDBB010000284.1:2415-8044 GCA_020630635.1 Chitinophagales bacterium | reverse complement strand
AATTTTTTATCTGAACCGCATTTATAATTAATCATTCATAATTCACCATTATCAAATCAATCCAAAGACTTAGGACATCGCTTACACTGCTTACCTCGCTTATACTTCTTACAGCACTTCTTTTTTTTACCCTTGCTCAAAGAACAAAGACAGGCAGGACCAAAAGTTTTACAATCTAAAGAATTATGTTGGATAGAAAGGGTATTAGACATACTGGGTAATTTTGCCACAAAAATACATAATGAGCCAATAGTGAACAATACCTAAAAAAGATGGAAATATATACCTAGTCCTAGTGAGAGAATATTGGGAAATTTAAAAGAATTTCAAAAAAAAATTCGTTAAAAGGAACAAAAACCCCTAGTTTGGGTGTTAATGATTGTTAAAGCAATTTGTAAAGAGTCGCTTTTCTTTTAGTTTTATAAAACTATGCACAGAATGAAGATAAATTTTCTTGTAACGGTTATTATTGGAGCCATGATTGGACTCATTGGAATTCAACTTTATTGGATCAAACAAGCCAATGAATTGACCCAACAACAATTTGACCAATCTGCTCACCATGTAGTGGCTAGTATCGCCAAAAGATTGGAGACAAGAGAAGCGGCTGGTTTTATTAAAAAAGAGGTCAATATTGATACCAAAAAGTATTATACTCGTGCCAAAGACCAAAATATCGCTGAAAAAATCAGACAAGGTAAAGCAATCTTAGGATTGTCAGTGAAAGATATTGATTCTGAAATGTCAACCAAATACAATCTTAAAAGCGAGTATGGATTGTTGGTCGAAAAAGTAATTAAAAATACGCCCGCTTATTATGCAGGCTTACAAGCAGGGGATATTATTACAGAGATAGATGGTAAAGAAATCAATAGTGGAGACCAACTATTAGAAATTCTAGATAACTTCCAAAGAGGCGATCAATTTCATCTTTCCTACGAACGCCTTGATCCCGAACAAAATGACTGGTATGCCCAATGTAATTCATTGGAAAATTTCTGCTATACCATCACACCCGATAGTTTTAGCATTTCGTATATCATTGATGCGACAGCCTGTGATGATGGCAATGCCCGTTATGAGATTTTTATTGATAGTACAGAAAGAATCAACCGTATCGTCATTCGAGATTCATCAGATGAACAAGGTGCATTTGTGACCAGCTATTATAACATTGACAATGAAGCTCTTAAAAAAGGAAAAAATCTACCGGATGCCCTAGCTTCGCATTCTGTACGAGTAGAACAAGAATACATTGCTTTTAGCTCAAGTGGAGCAATGGAAGACTTAATGAAAAATGCACTGGAAGATACTTTGAAAAAGGTTACAAAGGAAATTCGAGAGACCGATGTACGCAGTATGTCCAAAGTCATTCCCACCATTCCTCATTCCAATATGCAAGAAGCCACCGCACTTATTAATGATTTAGTGGTCAATATGATGTGTAGTGAAGAAACACTAGAAGAACGCCTCAACAAATTTAATGTCAATAAAATCGTAAGAGATGAATTTCACAATCATGGAATTAAACTCATTCCTGAGTGGCAAGTTGTGAACAATAAAGGTCAAAAGGTGCTTTCAACTAGTAAATATGATGTAGTAGAAGCGGGCGACAATCCTTATCAAAGTCCCCTTTTTCCCGACAATATATGGAATGAGTCAGGAGAATTGAATGTATATTTTCCACAAAAAAATAATAGTTCTTTTGCAGCTATTTTTTGCAATGGAATGGTTCCTATCAGTGCTTTCTTTTTTATCGTATTGTTAGGATTCTGTTTCTTTTATGCCATTAATACCATGATTCGTCAAAAGAAAATGTCAGAATTGACCACCGATTTTATCAACAATATGACTCATGAGTTTAAGACACCTGTTTCTACCATAAAACTAGCCAGCGAGATGATTTTGGATGAAAATGTACCAAAATCTAGCTTGAATCGTTATGTTAAAATAATACAAGAGGAAAATTTACGTTTAGGTAATCAGATAGAGAAAGTATTACAAATTGCTAAGATTGAACGAAGCGAAGCCAAACTCAATTTAGAGCCTTTGAATGTTCATGAGATTTTAGAAGAGGTGATGAGTCATGCCCTTTTGCAAATTGAGCAAAAGAACGGAAAGTTGGCTTTTGATTTTGAATCAGATCATCCACTTATTGAAGCAGATAAAGTGCATTTAACCAATATTTTCTCCAATCTCATAGACAATGCCATAAAATACACGCCTCAACTACCTCAAATTAGTGTTACTACTGAAGACAACGAAGAAGGAATCCTCATTTCTATCAAAGACAATGGAATCGGAATGAGTAAAGAAGTACAGAAAAAGATTTTTGATAAATTTTATCGTGTACCTACTGGAAATTTACACAATGTCAAAGGCTTCGGTTTAGGTCTTAGTTACGTTAAACTAATGACAGAAGCACATGGAGGTAGCATCGAAGTTATGAGCAAGCCCAATCAAGGGAGTTTGTTCCAATTATTTTTTCCCAAATCATCTGCTGAAAAACAACCAGCACTGGGATAGTTAAACCATCAAGCACTAATTTTTAACTATACCAAAGTCTTAAAACCACCACTGTATGAGTAAAATGCCAAAAATACTACTTGCTGAAGACGATCCCAATTTAGGGTTATTGCTCAAAGAATATTTGGTCATCAAGGGCTACGAGGTCAAACTATGTGAAAATGGTGAAGTAGCTTGGGAGACGTTCCAAATTGGCGATTTTGACATGTGTATTCTAGATGTCATGATGCCCAAAATGGACGGCTTTACACTAGCCACCAATATTCGAGAGCTAAATACGCAAGTGCCCATTTTATTTTTAACGGCAAAAGCCATGAAGGACGATAAAATCAAAGGCTTCAAAATAGGAGCAGACGATTACATCACCAAGCCTTTTAGCATGGAAGAGTTGCAGTTAAGAATGGATGCCATTTTAAGACGCTTCCAAGCGAATACAAAAGCCCAAAGCACCCAAACCAACTTTGAGTTTGGTATCTTCAAATTTGATCATAAGTTACAGGTCTTAAAATATGAAAGCGAAGAGATTCGACTCACTTCTAAAGAGGCAGACCTTTTAAAAATGTTGTGTGAAAACATCAATGACGTTTTAGAAAGGGATATTGCTCTCAAACGAATTTGGAGAGAAAGCACCTACTTTACAGCAAGAAGTATGGATGTCTACATCACCAAGTTGAGAAAGTATCTCAAAGTTGATCCAACTATTGAAATTAAAAATATACACGGCAAAGGGTATCGTCTCATCACCCAAGCCGAGACCAGCGTATAAAATAATCTCTACATTTCCATAAGTGTTATTCCCCTCACAAAGCTACTAGCAAGAATATAATGCTAGTAGCTTTTTTTTGTTATTCGCCCTCCCACATCTTCCCATAAAATATAATTTGTTTAAAAATCTATCGAATTTTTACAAAAAAACCTTCAACCATATCACTTTTTCAAAAAAAAGAACTACTTTAATGCCCTTTTTCAAATAAATTGATTTTTAGGAGCGAACGTTCACCCTTTCATCGTAACGGCAAGTCCCGCTATCCGTTCTCATCACTGTTGCCATCTCTCCCACAAGTCTTTTCGACTTGTGGTCAGAAGCCAACCCACAACACAGTGATACCACTCCTATCGGGGCTAGTTGGAGAGGACATAACCTATAGAATCGGTGGCAGTAATGAGCCGTAATTTGACAACTTTCATGCAAGAACCAAACAGAAGTTGTCAAGTTTCCCAAGAACCACAAACGTTGAAACCTTGCAAAAATAGCCCCGATAGTAGTGGTATTGCTGCAAAGCAAGGCATTGTAAGAACAGATAGCATCTGTTCAAGAAAGGCTAGAGCAGCAATAAGAACGGATAGCGGGACTAGACCATACGACGAAGCACCAGACCCTTCGCTCCAAAAAGAAAAAAAGAACCCCAAAATTAATCTCCATTTCCAAAGCACTGACACAACCCAAACACCCCTTAACTAAATCGAAAAAAACAAATACCATGTCTATACTTATCAAAAATGGTAGAATCGTTACCGCCACCGACGATTACACTGCCGACCTTTTAATCATCAATGACAAAGTAGCCGCCATTGGGCAAAAATTAGAAGTAAATGCAAAGCAAACCATAGACGCTACAGGGATGCTCGTATTACCAGGAGGCATAGATCCACACGTCCACTTAGACATGCCTTTTATGGGAACCTTCTCAAGCGACGACTACTCGACAGGAACCTTAGCCGCCTTACACGGAGGAACCACCATGGTCATCGACTTCATCCTTCAAACACAAGGCGATACCTTATACAATGCCTTAGCGACTTGGAAAGAAAAGTCTAAAGGAAAAGCCTATGGCGATTACTCCTATCACATGGCTGTCACTGACTTCAACGAAAACACCCGAACCGAAATCGCCAAATTAATCAATGAAGAAGGCATCACTTCTTTCAAAACCTTTATGGCATACAAAGGAGCCTTAATGATTGACGATGGACAGATGGTCGATTTGATGAATGAGGTAAAAGAACATGGAGGTATGGTCACCGTCCATGCGACCAATGGTGATATGATAGATAAACTCATCGCAAAACATCGCAGCGAAGGCAAGTTATCACCTTTATATCATTATCTCTCCCAACCAGAAGTAACCGAAGCAGAAGCCTCTGCCCGTTTTGCAGACATGGCAAACTACACAGGTGTAAAGTCTTATATCGTTCACCTAACATGTGAAGGAGCTTTAAATGCCGTAAGAAAAGCGACTGAAAGAAACCAAAAAGTCCATGTTGAAACATGCATCCAGTATTTAACCATAGATGCATCTTTGTATGAAAAAGATTTTGAAGGCGCAAAATGGGTGATGAGTCCACCCCTTCGAGAAAAAAAAGATCAAGCCACCTTATGGGCAGGCATCAATCAAGGTTTAGTTCAAGTCGTTGCCACCGATCATTGTCCCTTTATGTGGGAACAAAAATTAATGGGCAAAGACGATTTCTCCAAAATCCCCAACGGACATCCCGCCATTGAACACCGCTTCGAGTTACTCTATTCAGAAGGAGTCAACAAAGGAAGAATCACGCCCAACAAATTTGTCGAAGTAGCCTCTACCAATGCCGCTAAAATTTTCGGCATGTTCCCACAGAAAGGAACGATTGCAGTAGGTTCTGATGCCGATGTGGTCATCTTCGATCCCAACGAGAAACATACCATCTCCGTAGATTCTCACCATATGAACGTCGATTATTCCGCCTACGAAGGGTGGGAATTAACAGGCAAAACCAAAAAAGTCATTTTAAGAGGAAAATTGGCAATAGACGATGGTGAGGTCAAAATTGAAAAAGGCTACGGACAATACGTCAAACGAAAACCATTTAGCAAGATATAAATATCTTAAATTCTAAATCATAATATCTAAATTCTAAAGTTTAGTCAAATTCTTTGACTACTTGAAAAAACTTTTTATGTGGAGCAAAAATATGATTTAGAAGAAAGGACATTTTTGTTTGCTAAAAATGTAAGGTTATTTATCAAAAGCTTACCCAAAACATTGGCAAATTATGAAGATGCCAAACAATTGCTTCGTTCTTCGGGTTCAGTCGGAGCCAATTATATAGAAGCGAATGAAAA
>JAHDBB010000284.1:0-2315 GCA_020630635.1 Chitinophagales bacterium | reverse complement strand
AGTTATGCCTAGAATTGTAAAATCTGGTCTCATCCAAATGAGTTTGCCCATGACAGAGGGCGAAGGAACCATCCAAGAAATTATGGAAGCCATGTATCAAAAGCATATTCCATACATTGAAGAAGCAGGAAAGAAAGGAGTACAAATCCTTTGCCTTCAAGAAATATTCAATACCCCTTATTTTTGTCCAGGACAAGACTTAGCATGGTATGAATCAGCCGAGTCTGTACCAGGTCCAACCACAGACCGTTTACAGGAATTGGCAAAGAAATACAATATGGTTATCATCGTGCCTGTCTACGAAAAAGAACAAGCAGGGTTTTTATACAATACGGCTGCTGTATTGGATGCAGATGGAACTTACTTAGGAAAATATCGTAAAAACCATATCCCACATACATCAGGTTTCTGGGAAAAGTTTTTCTTTAAACCAGGTAATTTAGGCTATCCCGTTTTTGAAACCAAATATGCCAAAGTAGGAGTCTATATTTGTTATGACCGACACTTCCCTGATGGCGCAAGAGTTTTAGGTCTAAATGGAGCAGAGATCGTGTATAATCCTTCAGCAACTGTAGCAGGACTTTCACAATATCTTTGGAAGTTGGAACAACCAGCTCATGCGGCAGCCAATGGTTACTTTATGGGTTGTATCAATCGAGTCGGAGAAGAAAAGCCTTGGGACTTAGGACGTTTTTATGGTACATCTTATTTCGTAGATCCAAGAGGACAGATTTTCGCACAAGCTTCTGAATATGACGATGAGTTACTGATTGCGGATTTTGATTTGGATGAGATAGATAAAGTCCGTTCAACTTGGCAATTCTTTAGAGACAGAAGACCAGAAACCTATGATAAATTGACGGAATTGTAGAAGTATTTTATTGGGACGACGGGGACGTTTTTCTGTTTACTTCCTGTTTTATTGGGACGAAGGGACGTTTGCAGTATTTAATTTTTTCCGTCCCTTCGTCCCGACATGTAAAAAATAAAGAGTCCGTCCCTTCGCCACTTCTATCAAATCAAAAATGTAATTAACAGCAAATGGCAGAATATACAAAACCAAAAAATAAAGCCCAGTTTGATAAGAATTTTGAGCAAGAGTATCCATTGATGAATGAAACAGAAGCGTACTATGAAAGTTCACGCTGCTTGTTTTGTTACGATGCGCCTTGTATCAATGCTTGTCCAACAGGTATAGATATTCCCCTTTTTATCAAGCAAATCAACACAGGCAATGTCATTGGAGCAGCCAAAACGATCTACGAATCCAACTACTTTGGAAGTGCTTGTGGAAAAGTCTGTCCAACAGAAGTCTTATGTGAAGGAGCTTGCGTTTATAACCACCAAGATGTCAAACCGATAGATATTGGACGACTCCAAAATTTTGCGAGTCAAGCAGCGATCAAACAAAAAGCAAAACTATTTACCAAAGGACGAGCGAATCGCAAAAAAGTGGCGGTCATTGGAGCAGGTCCTGCTGGAATTGCTTGCGCTTGTGAGTTGCGAACGTTGGGCTATAAAGTTGATATTTTTGAAGCCAAAGCCCATCCATCAGGTCTAACAATCTATGGTGTCGCACCTTATAAAATCACCAATGAAGAAGCCTTAGAAGAAGTCGCTTATTTGGAAAAACAACTAGGTTTTACGATTCATTACAAAAAGCCGATTCGTTCTAAAAAGCAGTTGCAAAAGTTAGAAAAAGAATACCATGCTATCTTTTTGGGAATTGGATTAGGGGAAACCCGTTCTTTGAAAATGAAAGGCGAAGACTTAGAAAACTGCTTTGGAGCTGTTGAGTTTATCGAAACTTTGCGGATGAAACAACACAAAACCAAAGTGGGTGAAAAAGTGATTGTCTTAGGTGGAGGTAATACCGCTATGGATGCCAGTTCAGAGTCTGCTCGTTTGGGAGCCAAAGAAGTCATCTTAGCGTATCGTCGTTCCAAAGAAGCAAAAGGAGCGTATCCTTTTGAATATGAACTCGCCAAAAAAGTGGGTGTAAAAGGAATGTTTAATGTGAGTCCTGTTCGCATTATGGCAAAACAAGGAAAAGTGGCAGGCGTTAAATTTATTCGTACTAAATCGGTACGAGGAAAATTGACAACGATAGAAGGAAGTGAGTTTGTAGAGCCTTGTGATATGGTCATCAAAGCGACTGGACAAAGTAAACAAGTGGCGTTCTTGGAGCAAATAGACGGTTTAGAGGTAGATGCAAAAGGACGAATCGTAACCAATGATACTTTCCAAACGACCCATCCACATTATTTTGCAGCAGGCGATAGTGTTAATGGTGGAGCTGAAGTCGTAAATGCAGT
>JAHDBB010000283.1 GCA_020630635.1 Chitinophagales bacterium | reverse complement strand
ATTCTCATTCAACATACAGAAAGTGGGTAGGTTATTTTTTTCGTCTTCCCTAATAAGACATTTTCGCCTGACACAATACTTTTTTGGTCGGCTGATAGGGTAGGCATCAAGACCGTTGGTGGGTCGGGTGGGGTGTTGTCTTGGCTGTTTTGGAATAGGCAGCAACTGCTCATGCTAAAGATGAATAGGAGTAATGTTGAGATGGTTGGGCGCATGTTTTTCTTTCAAAAGTACGAAATATTTTTTGCAAATAGATATAGTTGTATTTGTTTTTTAAAGAGCGAAAGACTTGCTGTAATGGTAAATTGTGAATGCTCAATGATGAATGCGGTTTATTTCGTGATATTCTTTTTTAGGAGCGAATGGTTGGTCTTTCATCGTTATGGCAAGTCCCGCTATCCGTTCTTATGGATGCGGCTTGTTGAGATACAAGGCACTTTCAAAGTGCCTGTATCTGGCTAGGCTTCGGGCATCCATACCACTCCTATCGGGGCTATTTTGTAGGGGCGCAACCTTGATGTTTCTGGAAAGGTAGGTGGTAACTTTTGGGAATCTTAAAAAGCTGATGCTAAGAAGTCCCAACCTCAACGATCTAGCCCCGATAGTAACAGCTATGGCGATAATGAAAGGCTGAAAGGTTTTGCGGGGCTTCGCCATAATAGTGGATAGCGGGACTTGTCAATACGACGTATCACTCATCATTCACCATTAAAAAAGTACCCCCAGAAGGACTCGAACCTTCACAACTCCTGCTTCTAAGGCAGGCGACTTTACCAATTTGCCCATAGGGGTAAAAAAACTTATGTGGTAAAAAAAATCACGAAATGAACAATTTATCATTTATAACTCATCATTCACCATTAAAAAAAATGCCTCCCACAAACAAACTTGCAAGAGGCATTTTCAAAAAATATATTTTGAACAACTTATACTTTACCCCTTGCCAGCCTTGATAAAAGCAGACTCAACAAAGAGAGCAATAAAGAGTTGTTAATAATAAAATTCATGACGTTGATAAAATATTTTTGGTGTTTTTAAGAACTGATATAAAGAACCACCAAGTCAACAAAAAAGTTCCAAAATGAAAAAATAAAATGATTAAAAAACAAATGTTTAAAATAAAAAGAATTTTTTTCGACCCAAATATAAGTTACCTTTAGGGCAACATACGAATTTTGTTTGTTTTTACTAGCGAATGGTACAGGCTTACTTAGTTGAGAGATGTAATTCTTTAACTCTTAAAACAAACAAAATGAAGCCTACCTTTGAAATAGAAGCTAGCCAGCTTTTTTCAGAAAGCAGTATTTGGAAATTAAATCGGGACTATTACCAAAAAGAAGGGATTGATGCTTGGCGTAACGAAGAAGTGCCTCATCAAATGACCTGTAATTCTATGGTTGGCAAAACTTATGCAGAGTTGATATTTGGTCTGTTAAGAGACATCGCCCACAAAAATAATACAACCGAAATTGTTTATATTTTAGAATTGGGAGCAGGAACAGGACGATTGGCTTATCATATTCTCAAACATTTAGAAAAAATCACCAGTAAGCTCAATATTATCCTACCACCTTATTGTTACATTGTGAGTGACATTGTAGAAGACAGTCTTTCCTTTTATGAAACCCATCCTCAATTCAAAGATTTCTTAGAAAAAGGCTTGATGGATGTTTGTCATTTTGATGCCATCGGAAGCGAAGAACTCAATTTAAGATACCATAAACGCAAGATAAATAGTCAAAGCCTCCAACAACCACTCGTCGTTATTTCCAACTATTTTTTTGATTCCATTCCTACCGATTTATTTCATATCCAAAATCAAACCATCTCCACTTGTTCCGTTTCTTTACATTCAAAGGAGAATCCCAAAGACATGCAAGAAAAAGATTTGATTGAAAACTTGCAATTAAAGTTTGAAAAAAAGCAACTAGAAAAACCCTTTTATCAAGAGGCTATTTACAATGATTTGTTAGAAGAATATCAAGAAATCATAATTAACTCACACTTGTTTTTTCCCAAAAAAAGTTTTCAATGTCTAACCAATTTACAAGCCCTATCCCAACAAGGCATAATGGTCATTTCAATGGATAAAGGGTTTCATGAAATTCAGGACTTACAAAAAAAGGGAGAGCCAGAACTCATTGCACATGGTAGTTTTTCGATTTGGGTAAATTACCATGCATTTATCCAATTTTGTCAAAAGTTGGGTGGAACTTCTTTCTTTCCCGAATATTCTACTTTTCATTTACAAGTTGGGTGTCTGATGTTCTTTGCGGATAGTGAAACCTATAAAGAAACCAAAGCAAGCTATCAAAATCACATCAATATTTTTGGTCCAGACGATTTTAACAGCATCAAAAAATTCACGTATAAAAATATCTCAAAAATCCATTTAAAAGAACTGCTTGCGTTTATTCGATTGAGTCAATATGATTCGACTCTTTTCAAAAACATCCTACCTCGTCTAAAACAACTGATTAAATATATTACAGTCAATGAAAGAAAACGTTTAGAGGAAACCATGCAAGAGGTCTGGGACATGTATTTTTCCATCAACGAATCTTTTGATCTGGCTTACGAATTAGGAGGCATTTGTTACGACTTAGGATTCTATCAAAAAGCCCTCCAATACTTCGACCATTCCGTCAATTTATTTGGACAAAAACCCGATGTCTATTATAATCAAGCCCTGTGTTATTATCAACTCAAAGAAGACGATATTTTTATCACCATGAAAACAAAAGGCAAACAATTATTTCCAGAATATTTGCAACTCCATCATTTAGACCGGCTCGACTTATCTGATACACCATAAAGTATAAGTTTTTTTTAGGAGCGAAAGGTTCGGTCCTTTGTCGTTACAGCAAGTCCCGCTATCCGTTCTTATAAACGCAGCCTTGTTTTTGGTAGCCAACGCATTGCATTTATACCACTCCTATCGGGGCTATTTTGAAAGGACAGAATGTATAAAAACTGTGGCAAAAAATGAACCGCAATTTGACAAAAGACCTCGTAATTGAACTGTCTTTTAAATCCTTTTGTTAACTTTTGTGGTTGCAAACTTTCAAGCACAAAACGAACCAAAGTTGTCAAATTTCCATAAACCACCAAACCAGCATTGATTAAGAAGTACCATCCTCAACCACCTAGACCTGATGGCAGTGGTATAGACACCTTTGTCGGGCGTGGGTTGTGGAAAGGCGGTGGCTATAAGAACGTACAGCAGGGAGACCCATCACGACGAAGCAAAATCATTCTCTCCAAAAAGAAAAATCAAGGAAGAACCGCACATAATTTATCATTCATAATTAACCATTCACCATTAAAAATTCTATCTCAACAAATTAAAACTACCTTGCTTATACAACTCCTGACCACCCAGCAGCGAAATCGCTCTTGCCGTATAAACGTAAGTCTCCGCATTCTGTAATTTGCCTTCAAAAAAACCATCCCAACCTGTATTCAAATCATTGGATTCAAACACCAATTGACCATAGCGATTATACACCTTAAATTCGACTAAGGATTCCAAACCCCAACCATCCACAAAAATGACATCATTGATCCCATCGCCATTTGGAGTAAACGCAGTAGGAACATCTATAGAAGTAACCCGTCTTACCTCTACTCGATAAAAAGACTTGATATTAAAACAACCTTCTGGGTCATAGATATTTACTTCATAGACTTGTGACAGTAAAGGACTGGCAATCGGATTAGGACAATCACTACAACTCAAACTATCAGTAGGACTCCACTCATAAATAAAACCTGGACCTGCATAAGCATCCAGTTCAATACCATCACCAATCACGACAGAAGTATCGGTATCAAACATAATCGGTTCGACATAGATAATCGCTAAGACCGAAGCTGTATCTACACAACCCACCTCATCGGTTACGATGACACTATACTCCATCGTCGAGTCAATAGCTGCAATTGGATTGGGAATATTGGGATTGCTTAAACCAGTAGCTGGAAACCATTGATAAGTTGCACCACCACTTGCCATCAACTGTACAGAATCTCCTTCACAAGCTCCTTGATCGGCTATATCAATAGCAGGTTTATCACTAATCACCATTGTTTTAGAGATGACATCTGTACACCCTGTTTCATTGTCTTCAATACTTAACGTGACAATATATTCACCTGGACTTTCATAGGTATGTGGAGGCGGATTACTGCCTGAAAAAGTCGTCCCATCTCCGAAATCCCATTCAGCATTGTCTGCATTGACCGAAATATTGGTAAATACATCGGGAATCCCTGCACAGTGAACGGTATCTGCTAAGGAAACTTCTCCATTGCGATTAAAATTGGCAATGACATTGTGAAAGTTAATAGGTCTTGTTGTTTTTCCAGTACAAACAGAATCTTCGGACCAATAAACGAGAGAGGCAAAAGTAGCCCCACTTCCAGGACTAATATCATACGTATGTGTTACAACAGGGACAGCTCCTTCAGTCGTTCCATCTCCAAAATCCCAAGTATAATCAGCTACATCCACAGGATTAATCAATTCAAAAGTAATATCTTGACCTCTACAAATAATATCAGGGTCTAAAGTAAAATCGGCTGTTGGTCCTTCTACTTCCAATGTTTTTTGAATGGTATCCGTACAACCATAAGAAGAAGTCACCATCAAAGCAACTTGATAGATTCCAGGAGCATCATAAATGGTTCCAACACTTTCATTGGGAACAACAGGTTCATCATTACCTAAATCCCAAGACAAGGTATAATCCCCTGAAGCGATTGAGTTATTGGTAAAAGTGATGAGTTCGCCCCAACAAACGGTCTCTAATTCATCCGCCGAAGAGAAAAAGTCTGCGGTTGGGAAAGGTTGTACCAGTACATAATCTTCTAATACAAACGTTTTTTCACAACCCAAAGAATCTGAGACTGTCAAAGCAACATCGTAACTGCCTGTTTCATTAAAAGTACTGGTTGGTGTTTGATCGCTACTATTGTCACTATTTCCAAAGTCCCAAGTATAACTCATATGATCGTTGACAACAGGTGCAAAACTGACACTTTCACCTTCACAAATAAATCGAGAACTAGTCGCCAAAAATTCTGCATTGGGAATAGAAGGGGTTACGGATACCGTAAAGTTTCCAGGACAACCCAAGACATCCATCACCTGCAAAAGAGCTGTAAAAGTTTCACCGCTAGGTTCTTGCGTATAGGTGTAGGAAGGATTTTGTTCTTCCGACATACCTATGCCATCTCCAAAGTCCCAAGACCAAGAAGCTAAAGTCGTATCAGCCGTTGTTAAATCCGTAAAATCTACGGTAAAAGGACCAGGATTAATACAGCCTGTCAATGGACCTGCATCAAAGTTTGCTTCTACTCTAAATGCTCGCACATTTTGATAAGTTGTATCTCGACAACCATTGATGTCTTCTGTAATCAGTCGAACTTCGTGGTCTCCACTACTACCAAAGGCATATTGATAAACCGAGTCTTGTGTCCAAATTGGATGTTTCCCATCATCAAAATACCATTGATAACCTTTGTAACAAGCACGGTTGACATCTTGTGACGCAGAGGCATCAAAAACAGCAGGGATACCCACACAAACCAACGTGTCAGAAGTAAATTCAGCCGTTAGATTTCGGACTTTTAGTTGAAGACTATCGACAAAAGGCGCACACACAGAATCATTTTTATACGAAATCAACTTAACCCAATAATCACCGCTTTCACTATAAACGTGTGTAGGATTAGGATCGGTAGAATTAAATAATGTATCGCCATCTCCAAAAATCCAATCCCAAGAATCTGCCAATTGAAAATTACCTGTAAACTCATAGTTATAAGGATTACTACAAGAACAATCATGGGTGATGTGTCCAATAGGACCATTGACATTGATAGCATTGGGAATAGTCGTTGAGCCATAACAGCCGTTGTGTCCAGCCGTTAAGGTTATTTCCTGTGGACCTGTTTGATTGGTAAAAGTGAAGGTAGGCATACTATCGTTGATACAGTTGGAAAATAAACCACCATCTCCTTCATAATGCCACGTATCCAAACTATCCGATAAGGGAGTAATATCTGTAAATTGAACGGGTTGATTCGGACATATTTGGGTGGTGTCTAAAACAAACTCTGGGGTAGGAGGGTTGCCGACTTCAATGGGTTGAATATAGGATGTATCCATACAACCAGCCGAATTGGTAATGACCAAGATTACTTCAAAAGTTCCTGCTTCGGTAAAGGTGTGTGAGACTTCTCCATCATCGGTAGTCGTACTGGTATTGCCATCTCCAAAATCATAATACCAACTGACAATATCTTGTGTTGAAATACTCAAATCTATAAAACGAACCTCTAAAGGCACACAACCTTGTGCAGTATCAGGCATAAAACGAGCTGTTGGACGATCAAGTGTATCTTGAAATGCTATACCCAAAGTATCTGTACAACCATATTCGCTGGTCACAATCAAGATATTGGTTAAATAAAATGGGGTATAAATAGTATAGGGATTATCATCTGTATTATCGACTGAAATCATTGGATTTTGTTCTGTCGAAGTTGTTCCATCTCCAAATTCCCATTCCCAAGAGATGGCATTGGTTGATAAATCGGTAAACTGAATCTCATAAGGAACAGAACAACTGTAGGTGGGATCAGACACAAAGTTAGAAATGACTTCTTGTACAACGACTGTTTGAGTTATATCACTAGTACAACTTCCTACATTGACGGTCAAAGTTATATCATAAGTACCTGGCTCCTCATAAGTATGCGTAGGATTAAAAGCGGTACTGGTATTGCCATCTCCAAATTGCCATAAGTAGGTTCCACCTGGTGTAGATTGATTTACAAATTGAGTGGTGGAACAAATGGTATCGTTGGAAATACCACTTGTCAAGAAGGCTGCTATCGGTTCATTGATCGAAACCAATTCGGTAACAGAAATGCTACAACCATTGGGAATTGAAACAGTTAGAGTGACTGTATAAGTACCTACTGTTGTATATTCAATAGGATTGGGGGTTTCAAGTGTTGAGGTGGCTCCATTGCCAAAATCCCACTCATAAGTTAAGTCTTCGCCATTGGGTCCACTGGATTGAGAAGCTGAAAAGTTCACAGTTAAGGGAGCTGTACAAGAGGAAGTACTAGAGGCAGTAATGATAGCGGTAGGAGCTTCTGTAATGGTGATATAGTCGGTTAAAGTCAATAAAGAATCACAACCATTGGCATCAGTGATGGCTAAAGTAACATCAAAGGTGCCTGGGAAGGGATAAGTAATAGGAGGAGGGTTGCAGTCTGTACTGATTATGCCACCCCCAAAGTCCCACTCACAAGACACTAGGTCTGTTCCACCACCACCTACTGAAAGGTTTGTAAAAGTAATAGGAGTTCCTGCACATCCACTAGTAACATCAGCCTCAAAATTAGGCGAAGGATTGCCATAAACTGTAATAGTTAATTCTTCGGTTACAGGATTTCCACCAACAGTTGCTGTATAGACAACAGTATAGACACCAGCAAAAGGATAAGTATGGGTCGGATTAAATATATTAGAACTAGCGTCATCTCCAAAATCCCAATTGATACCAGTGGCATTGGAAGGTGAATCAAATTGTACACCAACTAAAGGCGCACAACCTTCTGTGACACTAGCCGATATTTGAGCCGAAAGTTGGCTTCCACATAAAAAAAGACAAATAGATAAAAACAAAAATAGCGTTTTCTTCATGGCGAATGGTTAATGATAATTATTTGGGGTTCAATGTTTTACGATTCAGTTACTATAGGTACGGACCGCAACGATCTAGCCCCGAATGGATTAAGTTTTAATATCAAAATCCAAAATTCTAAAACGGTTCAGTTCGTGAAGCGTTCTGACCGCAACGATCTAGCCCCGAATGGATTAAGTTTTAATATCAAAATCCAAAATTCTAAAACGGTTCAGTTCGTGAAGCGTTCTGACCGCAACGATCTAGCCCCGATAGTAGTGGTATTACCCTTGTAGAGCAAATTCACGAATTTGCTCTACAAGGGTGATAAGAACGGATAGCGGGACTTTCTCTAGCGATGA
>JAHDBB010000282.1 GCA_020630635.1 Chitinophagales bacterium | reverse complement strand
ATTAAATAAAACCTACTTTGGGAACTCCACCAAATTCACCCAATAATTTTGCATTTGTTGAATAAGATTGGCAAACTCTTCAAAGTCAACAGGCTTGCAAATATAGCTACTAGCCTGTAACTCATAAGCCTTCTTTACATCGACATTACTGTTAGAAGTACTTAAAATCACCACAGGAATCGGACGAAGTTTTTTATCTGATTTAATGGCTTTGAGTAATTCATGACCGTCAATTTCGGGCATATTGATGTCCAATAAAATAAGGTGAGGGGTTGGGGCATCTTGAAAAGGCGGAACCTTATATAAAAAATCCAAGCCTTCTCGACCATTGCGAGCAACAGAGATATGATTGTTAAAAGAACCTTTCTCAAACGCTTTTTTGGTTAATAAAATATCTCCTTCATTGTCTTCAATGAGTAAGATTTCCACTGTCTTCAAGGGCATTCTTGTCTATTTTTTCCGGATAGTAAAATGAAAGTAAGTTTGTTGTTGTTTGATTTTGTGGATAAAAGTACCATGATGATATTGGACAATTTTTTGACAAAGTAAATAATGAAGAGAATGCTGGTGAGGGGTCAAATAAATAGAGGGCATTACTCCTATGTATTGTATCGAAAAATCCCAATAAGTGATATGTTCTTTAGACAGGACTTTGATACAAAGTATCTCTTTTTGAGCAAAAGAAGGCAAAATATCTATCAATAATATCTCAAATAAGGCATAAATTCGGTGAGGTTGTACCCAAATCGAAGAAGGTAGCGCATCATAATCTACATAAGACAGCTTTTTTTCTGCTATAAATGTATCAATAATATTATGTAGATTAAGGGACTCAAAGTGTTGAGCCTTGCCCCGAATTTTAGAATAATTGAGCAAATCATTGAGTTGTTGCGTCATTTGTTGCGTCCCCAATTTTGCCTTTTGAATATATGTATAACCCTCTTGAGTAATGATCTCTTTGTATTCTTCTCCCAACAAATGTACAAAACTATTGACCATTCTCAACGGTTCTTTTAGATCATGAGAAGCAATATAGATAAATTGTTCCAAGTCTTCATTAGAACGCTCCAAATCTCGATTGTATTTTTGAATTTGCTGCTCCTTTTCTTTATAAATGCTCATATTTGTTCCCATATAAAGATAACCCGTTACCACCTCTTTTCGTCCCAATGTTTGTACACTCAATAGCAAAAACTTTTCTTGATAATTGCTTTGCACAATTAACTCTTTTGTTGCTTTACCTCCAACTTCATAAGAAGGCAAAAACTTTAAGAGCTGATAACTTTCGGGTATTTGAAAAACCAAATCAATATTTTTCTCCAATACTTGAGACGCTTCTAACTCAAACATTTTTAAACCCGCTTCATTGACATAAATAATATCATGTTGAGGATTCGTCAAAATAACCATATCAGACATGGACTCTAAAATGGGATAAGTAGCCGTTTGTGGTGAAACATCAAATAGACGATAGTTGGAAAAAACCCATGCTAAAAACAAATAAAATGGCAAGGTATAAGGTACTGTATAGATAGGCGTGGTACTGTCAGGATGAAAATGCAAAAGCGTATTGGCTGCTAAAACAGTGGTAGTCGTAAATGCAGAAAAAATGGTTAAGGATAAGTTGATACGTCTTTCCAAAGAATTAGTCGCATTGCGATAAGATACAAAATACAAACAAGCCGTTAACCCTGTATTCAATGCAATCCAACTAATTCCCAAAAAATATTTGACAGGCACTTTAGAAGGATCAGTTGTCCAGCCACCATCGACTAAGGCTTTTATCGGAACAATCGAATCAGGCAAAAAATAGGAAAGGATATAAACAATCGGGGGAACAAGCGCAAAGAAATGAAATACATAAGCCCATGTAGAATTAACCAGTCGCTGATCCATTTTGGCATAAATCCACACCGAATACAAAATAAAAATCCGATTAATAAAGTATAGGTTATAGGTTTTGTATAAAAAAGTCGCTTGTTCCAAATCAACGCTATGCAATAGCTCGTATTCAATAAATCCGATGATACTGGAACATCCACAAGCCAAGGCATAAAACTGGTTCAGTCGTCTATTGGGATTCAAATGATAAATCCGATAAGCCACAAATAAATAAATGACCGATGATACTAAAACAAAAAAACTACGAGCATCCATTGAGTTATTATATTAATTAGTTTTTTTAGGAGCGAACTTTTATTGCTTCGTCGCTATAGAAAGTCCCGCTATCCGTTCTTATAAATGCGCCAAGTTTTAGGTAGCCAGCGCATTGCATTTATACCACTCCTATCGGGGCTAGTTGGAACAGTTTGTACTTCTTAGCACCAGCTTTTGTCCCCTATTCTTGATTGAAAAACCTTATATTTTCTTATAAATTTTATGTGGTAAAAAACACATACTGAATACACCGTCAATTAAGTTTTTTCCTGTTTTTTAAGCATCCTTATCGGCTCAAATTAGAACCGAAAAAGAAGCGTTGGCGTGCTAAATTTCGGTAGCGGGGTGATGGCATTGTGCTAGGAACATTAAATTTAGCGAGATTTTACTTCGGGGTCGCCCAGACATTTTTATCGACTGAAAAATGAAGGCCCGTCTGGCGAAGACAAGGAAACGAACAGTGAAAATACATAGAAAATGGTTTGCAAAACATCTCACAAAAACCTGAAAAATTAATTTGACACTGTACTGAACCCAAAGTCACCAGTCACTAATCACCCGTCACCAAAAACCTACCTTTCGGAATCGTAAAACAAAAAATACTTCCTTTTTCAACATCCGTTTCCAACCATATTTTTCCCCCATGTCTTTCCACAATCTTACGACACATAGCCAATCCCAAGCCCGTTCCCTCATAATCTTCCTTGCGATGCAAACGCTTAAAGATCATAAAAATATTTTCCTTTTGTTCTTTTGGAATCCCAATACCATTATCAACAACTGAAAATAAATAATGAGTTCTTTTTGATTGAGCGATAACTTGAATAAAAGGTTGAGGATGTGTATTAAATTTGAGCGCATTATGCAAAAGATTATAAAAAACGATCCCCAACTGTTGAGGCTGACAATACAGTAGATCAGGAAAATTTTGAACTTCAATACCAGCCTTTTTCTCCTGAATCAAATGATATAAGTCTGCTATTTTATCTTGTACAATATCTATGGGAGACACTTTAATAAAATTTTCGGTAGTCTGATGTATTTTAGAATATTGCAAAAGATGATTGAGTAATTTCTGCATGCGTTGACTCGCCGATAAAGCATACTGAATATAAAAACGTCCCTCTTCAGCAATTTTAGCCGTATAGGTATCACTCAATAAATGCACATTCTTTTCTACAGTTTTTAAAGGAGACTGCAAAACATCTGAAGTAATTTGAGCAAACTCTTCCAACTCATCATTCACCTTTTGTAAGGCTTGGTTATATTGAAGCATTTGAAATTGCGCCTTTTGTAAGGAAGTAATATCTGTTGCTACATAAACATAGCCAGTAATTTGTTGGTTACTAAAATTTTGTATATTGCTAATATTCAAATAAAAATATTGAGTTTGATTAAGGCGATTGATTTGTACATAGCGTCCTTGCTTAAGTGTATTATGATCGAGGATTAAATGATCCAGTTGAGACTCTTTAAAAATACTAGTGATATTTTGGTCTAATAAATCTTTGGGAGCTAAGTCTAAAACTTCTTGAGCAGTCGTATTGACTCTCTGAATCCTATAAGATAAATCTGTCAAAAACATCAAGTTGGAACTCGAATCCATAATTTTTTGAATGGCACTAAAAGGAGTAACTTCAAATAATTTAAAGTTAGAAAAAGCCCAAGCCAAACCTAAAATTAAGGTAAACATAAAAGGGGTAGAATAAATAAGTATAGAGGTTTTAGAGAAGAAAATAAAATAATAGTAAGACAAGGCAATCATATTTAAAATGCCGATACAATAAAATACAACTCGATTCCATGAACGTTCATAAGTCGTTAAAGAATGACAATAAGCTAAATAAGAAAAATAAGATAGCAAGCTCGCATTTATACTGGTCCAAAGCAAAAAAGAAAGATAATATATATTGTGTTCTAAGGTGAAATGCCATAAACCTCCATCAACAATATAAGATAGATGATAAAAACACAAAGGATGGTATAAATGAATATAGAAAAAAATAAAAGCAGGTACAAAAATGTATAAATGCAAGAGTGTTTGAACCAAGCTATTTTTAATATAGTTGTAACGCTGTAAATGAAGATAAGTGATATAAGTAATTAAGGAGGTATTCATCACCAGTAAACTCATCCAACTCAACAATTCGACAGCCCTTGTATTTTCTGTGGTCTTTAATAATTCATACTCACAAAAGGCAACCCATGCACAACCCAAACACAAAAATAAAAACATGCGATTCAAATGTTTTTCTGTGTCTAAATGATAAATCCTAAAACCTATCAATAAAATGAGAAGTATAAATGCTAATAGCAAAATTTTTAAAACGAAAGTCATGCTAAATATTTTTTTTCGTTACTAAACTTTACAGTTTTTTAAAATAGTGTCCTTGCCAACTAGCCCCGATAGTAGTGGTATCATCCTTGTAGAGCAAATTTGCTCTACAAGGGTGATAAGAACGAATAGCGGGACTTTCCATCACGACGATGGACCTAACCTTTCGCTCCTAAAAAAAATCAGGATCAGAACTGCATTAATAATTAATCATTATAAAGTTCCTTTCGCTCCAAAAAGAAAATAACAAACTGACTCCAAAACCAATCTTCACAAAAAGTATCACCTCAGAAAGTAGCATCTGTTAAATCTCAAAAATACATATTATATTAATATGTGTGAAATTGTATTTCGTGAATTTATGGACCCTTTGATTTTTTCATTATAATCCATCAGTTAGGAGTCGATGAAAATAATTAAAATAAAAAAACAAATCACATTTGATTTATTTTAATATAGATTTTTGTATTGTATTTTATATTGATATGACTATTTTATATGTGTTTTTAATGCTATGTGTGCCTTTTTAATAGTATATATGTAATATAGTTTTTTTGTTTTATGTATAAATATTATCGTAGTGTTGTGTAAATGAGAAACTTACACAACCTATTACATAAAAAAAGTTCTTGAATATTAGTTTTTCTCGAAAAAATGTATTATTTTTAGAAAAATCATTAGAAATAATGGGATATTTGAAATATGATTTTTATATTAATATATACGTCTTGATTTTTATTAATCAATAGATATTTGTTTTTTGTTAATATAACGGTGGGAGGCTACCAATACAGAAGGTAATAATATGAGAGCAATAAAGAACACTTATGATTTGATTCACTCTATGACTAGCTCGCAGAAGCGTTATTTCAAGCGATACATGCAGTTATATAGTAATGGACAAAAAGAAATTGTGCTGATTTTTGATGTACTTAATAAGCACAAAATGCTAGAAGAATCAGTAATTAGTACAGAATTGAAGCAGCAAAAAGTAAAGCATCCTTCTGTAAAATTGCGCTATTTATTTGAAACCATCCTCGATTGTTTGGTTGCTTATGAGGTCCATAGCAAGAATGTTGAAGCCAAAATTGATCGGTTAACTCGACATGCCCGCATTCTTTTGAAGAAAGGTTTTTATCAAAAATCGCTTGATTATATACAAAAAGCCAAAACAGACGCTTATAAACACGAAAAGTTCGATATGCTCATTTCTATTCTAGAGCAGGAACATGAGATACTAGCTTTTGGTTACAACTATCGCAATAATACCGATACCATCAATGATTTATTGATTGAAAAGGCGGGTTTGATCGAAAAAATGCTCAATTTTAACGAATATACACAACTCAATAACAAGGTGGTCAATATTCGTTATCAACAAAAAGACTATAAAACGGCTATACGAAAGACTCTCAAAACCAATGAGTTGTTACAAAAAGAAGAGAATTGTCTGTCTGTTACTGGTAAATACAAGTACTACAATATATTGGTCAATGCACATTATGAATTAGAAGAATGGGAAAAAGCGCTAGAATTATTAGAACAACAAATTGAATTGCAATACAATCATATAGAGATATTCAATCAAGAACGTTTTGCTGCTAGCATCAACAACCTCTTGATTCTATGCATTCAACTCAAAGACAAAAGTCGTTTCTTCAAACATCTGACCATTATCAATAAAATTCTTACCGATAGCAAGCAAGATTCAGATGCCGCTTTTCTATTTTATATCAAATCCCACAATCTTCTCAAATATTATGTACTCTGTGAAAAATCAGAAGATGCGCTTAGTATGTTAGAGGATATTGAAAAAGGCTTAGAAACTTATGGCAATTACTTCCAAACTCGAAGCAAATTGGTACTTGCCTTTTATCAACTCAATATGTGTATCTGTTACAAAGAACACGATAAAATGCTTGATTATCTAGTCGTAATGGAAGAACATCTCAAAAACACAGATTCTTCCGAAGAGTATATTATGGCCAAGTTGATGAGTATTGTTGGACACATTGAACTAAGAAATAAAAGCATCGTAGAAAGTCAAATTCGGGCCTTAAAATACTTTTTGAGTAAAGAAGAAAATAAAGAGGTCAATACGGTCTTTATGAAGTTGCTTATCAAACATCTTGGCAAAATCAATAAACGTGTCATCTTTAATAAACCCCAGCTACTAGAAGAGTGCTTGGATGAAATGAAAGAAGAATTGAGCAAGCATCAAGACAAGCAAGCAGTAGCTGTTTTAGGAACATTTGATTTTTATAAGTGGGTAGAGAGCCTTTGCGAAGATCAAACCGTTGCTGAAATTAGATGGCAAAATAACCTCATCATTAGAGAAGAAGCCGCAGAATAAAAAAACAATAACAAACCACCAATTTCATTAAAATTGTCCCACAATTTTGTAACCTTTTTAATCAAAAAATATGGAAGAGATTTTATGAAGACAAAACCTCCTTTACTATTAGAGTATTTTATCAGATGATGAATCTTTTTATCATCTGGTGAAATATCTCATTATTTTACATGTTTTTATATTATCTTTCGTCTTTACAAACAAAACCTCCCAGTAATGACGAACAAACAATTCCACTTTTGGCAAAAATGGCTTACCTATGCCAATGTCATGACACTGTTTGTAGGCGTACTTCTAGCCTATGGAGGCAACTCCATCTTCTTCGATCTTCACAACAATGGCACCAAAGAAGTTTTCTTTCAAGGTGCTGAATTTCCCGAACAAACTCTTAAACTCAAAAATTGGCTTTTTGGCATTATTGGTGGAACGATTGTCGGTTTTCATACGTTAATGATTATGATATCCGAAAACGCCTTTAAGAAAAAAGAACGTTGGGCATACTATGCCTGTTGGATTGCGCTACTCACTTGGTTTTTCATTGACAGCAGTGTGTCCCTGTACTATGACGCTATTCACAACATCGTATTGATTAATCTGGTTGCCCTATTCGCCATTGGCTTACCATTGATTATGACCCGAAAAGCATTTTTTCAATAACATGAATTTTGCATTATTAAAACTCTAAATGATTGATTTATAGATTTTTAAATTCGACAGTCAAGTGAGAACCGAAAAAGAAGCGTTGGCATGCTAAACTTCGGGGTGGCGGGGCGTAGGCTTTGTGTCAGGAACCATAAGTTTAGCGAGATTTTTGCTTCCTTTTTATCGACTGAAAAAGGAAGGCCCGTCTGGCGAAGACAAGGAAACGAACAGTCAAAACACACAGAGAACGGTTTACAAAAAATACCGTTTTAATCCCAAATTCACGTTCAATAAGTAATTTTTTTATTAGGAGCGAAGGGTTATTACTCTTTCATCGCAATGGAAAGTCCCGCTATCCGTTCTTATAAATGCAGCCCAATTTTAGGCAGCCCACGCTATTGCATTTATACCACTCCTATCGGGGCTAGCTCGTTACAGTCAGTCCCCACAGTAACTGAATCACATTCAAGTATTCGTGGCAAAAATCAAGAAATAACCGAAAATGTCTTTTGGGTCCAAAAATTTCCCTTGTGACTCCTACAACATAATAACTCGCAATATCGACCATCGACCATCGACCATCGACCATCGACCATCGACCATCGACCATCGAC